>JAFKLV010000551.1 GCA_017304125.1 Sphingomonadales bacterium | reverse complement strand
GCCGAATGGCATGTTCCGTTCCCCGAGCCGACCTATCTGTTCGCGCTGGGGGCGGGCGACCTGGCGGTCAATCGCGGCAGTTTCATCACGCAATCGGGGCGCGAGGTGGCGCTGGGCATCTGGGTGCGGCGCGCCGATCTGCCGCGCACCGATCATGCGCTCGATGCATTGAAGGCGGCGATGGCGTGGGACGAGCGCGTCTATGGCCGCGAATATGATCTCGACGTGTTCAACATCGTCGCGGTGGACGATTTCAATTTCGGCGCGATGGAGAATAAGGGGCTGAACATCTTCAACAGCCGCTACATCCTCGCGGATCCCGATACCGCGACCGATTATGATTATGACGCGATCGCCGCGGTGGTGGCGCACGAATATTTCCACAATTGGTCGGGCAATCGCGTCACCTGCCGCGACTGGTTCCAGCTCTCGCTGAAGGAGGGCTTCACCGTCTATCGCGACCAGAGCTTCTCGGCCGATCAGGGATCGGCGGCGGTCAAGCGGATCGAGGATGTGCGGGGCCTGCGCGCCAGCCAGTTCCCGGAGGATTCGGGGCCGCTGGCGCATCCGGTGCGCCCCGAAAGCTATCTCGAAATCTCCAATTTCTACACCGCGACGATCTACAACAAGGGTGCCGAGCTGATCCGCATGATGGCGACGATCCTCGGCCCGGCGAAGTTCCGCGCCGCGACCGATCTCTATTTTTCGCGCTTCGACGGCACCGCCGCGACGTGCGAGGATTTCGTCGCCTGTATGGAGGAGGCGGGCGGGGTCGATCTGTCGCGCTTCCGCTTATGGTATTCGCAGGCGGGCACGCCGCGCGTCTCGGCGAGCATCAGCGACAATGGCGGCCGCGCCACGCTGCGGCTCGCGCAGCATGTCCCGCCGAGCCCCGGGCAGCCCGACAAGCAGCCGATGGTGCTGCCGCTCAAGGTCAAATTGTTCGGCGCGGAGACCGGGCGCGCGCTGACCCCCGAGCGGCTGGTGCAATTCGATACCTTGTCCGAATCGATCACCTTCGAGGGGCTGGCCGAGCGGCCGGTGCTGTCGATCAACCGCGGCTTTTCCGCGCCGGTGATCATCGAGAGCGATCGCGCGGCGGCCGATCTCGCCTTCCTCTCGGCGCATGATGACGATCCCTTCGCGCGTTACGAGGCGATGCAGCAATTGATGCTCGACACGCTGGTCGCCGCAACGGTGGAGGGGCGGGCGGATCATCGCGCGGTGGTCGATGCGGTGGCCAATGCGCTCGGCGATGCGGCGCTCGATCGCGCGTTCGTTGCCGAGGCGGTGCTGCTGCCGTCGGAAAGCTTCATCGGCGATCAGCTCGTCACGGTCGATCCCGATGCGATCTTCGCCGCGCGCGAGGCGCTGCGCCGCGATCTCGGCCGGGCGCTCGCCGCCCAGTGGCGCGCCGCCTATGACGAAGGCGACGGCCATGCTTATGCCTATAGCCCCGCGGCCAAGGGGCTGCGCCGGCTGCGCAATGTCGCGCTCGGCTATATTGCCGCGAGCGATGCGGCGGATACCGCCGAGCTTGCCTTCCGCCAGTTCGAACGCGCCGACAATATGACCGACCGGCAGGCCGCGCTGACCACCCTCGTCAACGGCGACTGGGACGAACGCGAGGCGGCGCTCGACATCTTCTACAATCGCTATGCCGATAACCCGCTGGTGCTCGACAAATGGTTCCAGACGCAGGCGCTGTCGACGCGTGCCGATACCCCGGCGGCGGTGACGGCGCTTGCCACGCATCCCGACTTCACGCTTGCCAACCCCAATCGCGCGCGCAGCCTGGTCGGGGCGTTCGGCGCCAACCAGCGCGCGTTCAATGCGATCGACGGGCGCGGCTATCGCTTCCTCGCCGATCAGCTGATCGCGCTCGACCGGATCAACCCGCAGACCGCGGCGAAGCTGCTCCCGCCGCTCGGGCGCTGGCGGCGCTTCGACGCGCGCCGCGCGGGGCTGATGCGCGCCGAGCTGGAACGGATCGTGGCGGTTCCCGAACTGTCGAAGGATCTGTTCGAACAGGCGTCGAAGAGTCTGGAGGGGTAAGCGACGTCACCCCGGCCCTGAGCCGGGGTAACGGGTGGTGGTCAGAACAAGCGCCCGCCATTGGGCACTGGCTCGCTCGGCGCCATCAGCACGACCTTGCCGTCGGCATCGGGCAGGCCGAGCGTCAGCACCTCGCTCATCATCTTGCCGATCTGGCGCGGCGGGAAATTGACCACTGCCGCGACCTGCCGCCCGACGAGCGTCTCCAGCGCATAATGTTCGGTGATCTGCGCCGATGATTTCTTCACCCCGATCGCCGGGCCGAAATCGATCGTCAGCTTGAACGCCGGCTTGCGCGCCTCCGGGAAGGGCTCGGCGGCGATGATCGTGCCGACGCGGATATCGACCTTGAGGAAATCGTCGAAGCTGATCACCGCGGCGGCTTCGGCCGCCGGGTCGTGCGTCATGTGCATCAGAAATCCGGGTTTTCGTAATAAGACGGCGGCTCGATCCCGCGCATCCGCTCGGCGAGCAAGGGGCGGAAGCTGCGGCGGCTCTTGAACGCGGAATACCACGCCTTGGCGTGGGTATGCCCGCTCCAGTCGATCCCGCCGAGATAATCGGCGACCGAAATCTGCGCCGCGGCGGCAAGATCGGCGAGGCTGATCGTCGCGCCGGCCATCCATTTGCGGTGATCGAGCAGGAAATCGATATAATCGAGGTGGCCGATCGCCGATTTCATCGCCTCGCGCAGCCGCGCCGCATCGGGCGAGGCGCGGTGGACCATGCGCTTGATCATCCGCTCCTGCAGCAACGGGCCGGTGACGTCGCGATAGAAATGCGCGTCGAACCAGGTGACCAGCCGGCGGATTTCGGCGCGATTGGCGGCGGTGCCGTTGATCATCTGCGCCTTGTCGACCGTCTCCTCGAAATATTCCGCGATCGCCATCGAATCGATCAGCAGGATATTGCGCGTCGGATCGGCCATCACCGGGGTCTGCCCGGCGGGGTTCATGTCGAAGAATTCGTCGCGCCGTGCCCAGGGCTCCTCGGGCACCAGCTCATAGCCGACGTCCTTCTCGTTGAGCAGCGCGCGGATCTTCCGCGTGAACGGGCACAAGGTGAAATGATAAAGCTGCCACATGCCCCCACCCATAAGCCGGGTGGCGGCGATGCGGCAACGGCGGTTGAGGTGAAAGACCTACAATAAGCCTCTCCCCTGAAGGGGAGGGGCTTGATGTTACTCCGCCGCTTCCAGCGCTTCGCTGTCGTCGAGCGGGTGGGAGAGGCGCGAGAGCATTTCCTTCGGCACCACCTGCCAGAAATGCCCGGCCTCGCGGTCCCAATCCTCGAGGATCGCGCGCGACCATTTGCTGTCGGTCACCGCGGCATGTTCGCGGATCAGATTCTGCAGCACGCTTTCCCAGTGCAGCGCCGAAAGCCGCTGCCAGGTGATGCTTTCCGGGTTGGCGCGGCGCGCGAAGCTGCCGGTGGGATCGTAGACGAATGCCATGCCGCCGGTCATCCCGGCGCCGAAATTAGCGCCGACCTCGCCCAGCACCACCGCGGTGCCGCCGGTCATATATTCGCAGCCGTTGGCGCCGCAGCCTTCGACCACCACGGTCGCGCCCGAATTGCGCACCGCGAAACGCTCCCCGGCCTGCCCGGCGGCATAGAGCCGCCCGGCGGTCGCGCCGTAGAGCACGGTATTGCCGACGATCGTGTTGTTCTGGCTGGCGAGCGGCGACGACACCGCCGGGCGCACCACGATCACGCCGCCGGACAGGCCCTTGCCGACATAGTCATTGGCATCGCCGAACACTTCGAGCTTCACGCCCTTGACGAGGAACGCGCCTAGGCTCTGCCCGGCCGAGCCGCGCA
>JAFKLV010000550.1 GCA_017304125.1 Sphingomonadales bacterium | reverse complement strand
CGGTGCTCAACGCGCGCTACCACGAGCAGGAAGCGCATATCGTGGCGCAGGCCGGCCGACTCGGCGCGGTGACGATCGCGACCAATATGGCGGGCCGCGGCACCGACATTCAGCTCGGCGGCAACCTTGAGTTCCGCACCGAGGACGAACTGTCCACGATGCCCGAAGGGCCGGCGCGCGACGCGGCGATCGAGACGATCAAGGCCGAGATCGCCGCCGAGAAGCAGCGCGTGCTCGAAGCCGGCGGGCTGTTCGTGCTCGGCACCGAGCGCCACGAGAGCCGCCGCATCGACAATCAGCTGCGCGGCCGTTCGGGGCGTCAGGGCGATCCGGGGCTGAGCCGCTTCTACCTCAGCCTCGACGACGATCTGTTGCGGATCTTCGGGCCGGACACGTTGTTCGCGCGGATGATGCGCAACAATATCGAGGATGGCGAGGCGATCGGCAGCAAGTGGCTGACCAAGGCGATCGAGACCGCGCAGAAGAAGGTCGAGGCGCGCAACTACGACATCCGCAAGCAGGTCGTCGAATATGACGACGTGATGAACGATCAGCGTAAGGTGATCTACGAGCAGCGCAGCGACATCATGGATGCCGAGACGGTCGGCGACGTGGTGACCGACATGCGCGCGGAGACGGTCAATGCGGTGGTCGGTGAGGCGTGCCCGCCGCATTCCTATCCCGAGCAATGGGATATCGAGGGGATGAAGGCGCGGGTTGCCGAACTGCTCAACCTCGAGCCGCCGATCGACGACTGGCTGACCGAGGAATCGGTCGACCCCGAACTGGTGACCGAGCGTATCCAGACCGAGGCCGATGCGATGGTCGCTGCCAAGGCCGCCGATCTCGAGCCGGAAACCTGGACGCAGGTCGAAAAGTCGATCCTGCTGCAGAGCCTCGATCATCACTGGAAGGAGCATCTGGCGACGCTCGACGCGTTGCGTCAGGTCGTCCACCTGCGCGCTTATGCGCAGAAGACGCCGATCAACGAGTATAAGCAGGAGGCGTTCGCGCTGTTCCAGCGGATGCTCGACAATATCCGCGAGGATGTGACGCGCACGATCGGCCATGCGCAATTCCGCATGCAGCCGCTGCCGGAAATGCCCGAGCTGCCCGATTTCATCACCACCCATTTCGACCCGTTCTCGGGCGAGGACAATTCGGCGGACATCGACGCCGGGACGCTGGGGCTGGTGACGAGCCAGCTCCCGCCGCTGCAGATTCCGCAGCCCAACCCGACCGAGTTCGGCGACGATCCGGCGAGCTGGGAAGGCGTGGTCAGCCGCAACGCACCGTGCCCGTGTGGCTCGGGGCGCAAGTACAAGCACTGCCACGGCGCGGTGTAAAACGTTCTTCACCCCTCCCCTTCAGGGGAGGGGCCGTGGGTGGGGCAGGGGTCTCATAGAGACCTTCCGCCCGTGATTCCCCCACCCCAACCCCTTCCCTGAAGGGGAGGGGCTTTTAACGAAGCAAACAAAAAAGGGCGGCCGGATCGCGATGATCCGGCCGCCCGTTTTTGTTGCGATACGCCCGATCAGGATTTGGGCATGACCACCGTCGGCCCGATCCGGTCGGAGACGTCCTTGGCGTTGAAGGCGCGGACTTCGTCGCGTCCCGGGGTCCCCTTGCGCATCAGGATTTCCGCCGAGGCTTCGTAGCGATCGACCGTGCGGACATCGACGTTATTGCCCCAGAAGGGATCGCCCCACCACGGATCCCAGGCGCGCCAGCCGAAGCCGCGCCCGTAATAACGCCACGACGGCCCCCAGCCGGCGCCCCAGCCACCCCAGCCGCCGCCCCAGCCGGGCCCCGGGGTCGAATAGGTCTGCGCCTGGCGATCGGTCGAGCGATCGACCATCACGAAATAGTCATAGCCGTTCTGCAGCGTCAGCTGCGCCGCGCGGAACAGCAGATAGCGTTCGACGGTATCGCGGTCGGTCACGGTGTTGCCGGCGAAGGTCACCAGCCAACGGTCGGTCTCGACCTGACGCTCGCTATAACCAGTGCGATAGAAGCCCTTGCCGGTGGCGGGGCGATAGGTTGTCTCGGTCGCGCAACCGCTGACCAGCAACGCGCCGGACGCGATTGCCGCGAACAGCAAGCCGCGACGTTTGAGGGTTCTCGTCATTCTCTTTCTCCGTGTCCGCCACGCCGACGGTTACTGCAACCATAACGTATGCCGACGAAACGTGCGATGAACGCGGCAGTTTCATCGCGCGAAACGGGGACGGATGCGAAACATTTTTCGACTATTTACCGTGCGCCGGCTCCCGGCACATAGGCGTCGATCAGCGCGCCGACATAATCGGGGTTGCGCGCGGTAAGCTCGGGCGAGGGGCGGCCGGGGGCGTAGATGAAGCCGTTCACGTCATAGATCGAGCCGCCGAGGCCGTCCGAATCGCGATACCAGACCTTCACCTCGCTCCAGTCGTTGCGCGGCGAGACATCGTAGAGCGTCACATCCTGCTCGGCGTGGCCGCGGGCGCCGTTGACGCGCGACCAATTGGCGTGGGTGAGCATCAGCACGCGCTTCTCGACGATCCGGCTGACCACCGCGACATGCCCCAGCGGCAGGCGCGATTGTTTGGCGAAAGCGATCACCGCGCCGATGCGCGGAATGTGGCCGCGCGGATATTTGCCGTCGGCCTGATCCCACCAGGTCCAGGCGTCGCCATAGATTTCGATGCCGGAAGCGGCGCGCGCGAATGGCACGCATTGCCCGACATAATCGAGCAACGACCCCGCCGCGGCCGGCGCGGCGCCGGCCAGCGCGGCGGCGCCTGCCAGCCCGATGGCGAAACGTTTGAACACGGCACCGCCCCTCAACGCAAACTCCTGAGGGAATGGTTGCCGGAATTGACTAATAAATGGTTAGCACATCGTCATCCCGGCCTTGAGCCGGGATCCATCGGGAGGCAAGCGCAGGACAAGAGGTTCCGGCCCTGGAGCCCGAGGCACGATGGACCCCGGCTCAAGGCCGGGGTGACGTTCGCAGTGTTACGGCCGGTTCGCCTGACGCTTGGCCATGAACGCCAGCCGCTCGAACAGCATCACGTCCTGCTCATTCTTGAGCAGCGCGCCGTGGAGCGGGGGGATCGCCTTGGTCGGATCGCGGTTCTGCAGCACGTCGAGCGGCATGTCCTCGTGGAGCAGCAGCTTGAGCCAGTCGAGCAATTCGCTGGTCGAGGGCTTCTTCTTGAGCCCCGGTACCTCGCGCACCTCGTAGAAGATATCCATCGCGCGCGAGACGAGCATTTTCTGGATGCCCGGGAAGTGCACGTCGACGATCGCCTGCATCGTCTCGCGATCGGGGAATTTGATATAATGGAAGAAGCAGCGGCGCAGGAACGCGTCGGGCAGTTCCTTCTCGTTGTTCGAGGTGATGACGACGATCGGGCGCTCGGCGGCGTGGATCGTCTCCTTCGTTTCGTAAACGTGGAATTCCATCCGATCGAGTTCCTGCAACAGATCGTTGGGGAATTCGATATCGGCCTTGTCGATCTCGTCGATCAGCAGGACGGGGAGCTGCGGCGAGGTGAACGCCTCCCACAATTTGCCCTTGCGGATATAGTTGGAAATATCGTGGACCCGCTCGTCGCCGAGCTGGCCGTCGCGCAGCCGCGCGACCGCATCATATTCGTACAGGCCCTGCTGCGCCTTGGTGGTGGATTTGACGTTCCACTCGATCAGCGGCGCGCCGGTCGCCTTGGCGATCTCATAAGCGAGTACGGTCTTGCCGGTGCCCGGCTCACCCTTCACCAGCAGCGGGCGACGGAGCATCACCGCGGCGTTGACCGCGACCTTCAGATCCTCGGTCGCGACATAGCTCTGCGTGCCCTCGAAGCGCTTCATGCCCTCATCCCGTACTTTTCCAAAACCGGGTATGGCGATAGCGGCTATCCGCGCTGGCTGGCAAGCAC
>JAFKLV010000549.1 GCA_017304125.1 Sphingomonadales bacterium | reverse complement strand
CAAGGCGGTGATCTGTTTCACCACCTCGGGCTCGACCGCGCGGCGCATCGCGCGCGAGCGGCCGCCCGTGCCGCTGCTCGTGCTCACCCCGAAGATGGAGACCGCGCGGCGGCTCGGCATCCTGTGGGGCGCGCATGCGGTGCATACCCGCGATGTCGAATCGTTCGAGGAAATGGTCGCCAAGTCGAAGCGGATGGCGCTGCGCCATCGCATCGCCCAGGCGGGGGACAGCGTGGTGGTGATGGCCGGGGTGCCGTTCCGCACGCCCGGATCGACCAACGTGCTCCACGTCGTCCGGCTGATCGGCGACGAGCTGAAGGGCCACGACGGGTAAGCGCCGCCTGTTCTTTGTGTACCCGCTTGCGAGGGGACACAGGCAGTTTACGCCCCGAAGGACTTGGTCAGCCCGACGAACACCCCGCGTCGCGGGCCATATTGCGGCGCGCCGACGCCGACCCCGGTGCCGTCGCGGATCTCATATTTGTGATCGAGCACGTTGATCACATCGACCCGCACGTCGAGATTGGGGCCGGCGAGATGGTGGCTCGCGGTGAGGTTGACCTGGGCATAGCCGGGCAGGTGCCCGCTATTGGGGATCGAGCTGCCGTCGGCCAGCACCGGGGTGGTGCGCAGCCCCGAACCGTAGATCATCGATCCGCCCAACGCGCTTCCGGCGAGCGCGCCGTGCTTGAACGAATAGGTCATCCCGGCCGACCCGGTATAGGTCTGGTCGTGGTCGAGGAAGATATAATGACCATTGATATAAGCGAGTTCGTCGGGCGCGAAGCTGAACTGGCTTGAGACGATCTCCCGCCCCTTGGCGCGCGCCACCGCGAAATTGGCGTAGAGGTTCCAAGGCCCGCGCATATAGGTCATGTTCGCCTCGACCCCGCCGATCCGCCCCTTGGCATAATTGAACGGGGTGAGGATGATCGGCGCGCCGAATTGCCCCTCGTCGAGCAGGTTTTCCGAGATGCGGTAATAAGCGTCGACGCCATAAGTGAAATAGGCGCTCGGCTTGGCCTGGAAACCGACGTCGAAATAGTGCTGCCGCTCGGAAAAGGGCGTGGTGTCGAGCTGGACGGCGGGCGCCGCGCTGGTGCCGGCGAATTTGGCGATGCTGGTCGAGGAGACCAGCTCGAACGGCGGCGGGACGAAATAGCGCGCATAGCCGATATGCGCGGTGAGGCTTTCATCAGGCTGCCACACCAGATTGGCGCGCGGGCTGAACTGCTGCTCGGTGCGGAACGCGGCATAGCGATCGTAGCGCCCGCCGAAGTTGAGCGTCAGCGTCGGGCCGAGCTTCCACTCGTCCTGCAGATAGGCGCTGAAGGTCGTCGCGTTGCTCGCGCCATTGTCGATGATCGAGATCGGCTCGCCGGCCTGTGCGCCGGTGTCGTCGACCGGGAAGACATGGGTCGTGGTGTCGCTGGTGCTATGATCGTGGATCAGCAGCAGGCCGCCGCGCAAGGTGTGGAAATCGCCCAGGTGATAGACCGCATCGACCTGCCCGCCGATCGCCAGATCCTGCTTGAATGCCGCCTGCGCCTGTCCGTTGAACAGCAATTCGCCGAGCACGTCGGGGCGATAGCGCAGCGACGAATAGCGCGCGAACAGCGAGGCCTGGACGGTCAGCGGCTCTTCGTCGTGGAGCCAGCTCAGCTGGCCGAACGCGGTCCGCTCGAGCTGGCGCTCGTTGAGCTTGTCGCTGGGATAGGTCGATTGCCCGCCCACCGTCCACGTCCCGTCGGGCTGCAGCCCGCCCGGATTGGGGATCTGGAACCATTGGTTCGAATAGCCGCCGACGAACGACACGCGATTGTGATCGTCGATGATGTGGTCGACATAGGCGAAGGCCTGATATTGATCGGTATTGTCGTGGATCGGGTTGGACCGCCCGTCGACGCTCTCGATCCCCAGCGCATTATGGCGATAATCGCCCGAGACGAAATAATTGGTCTGCCCGCTCGACCCGCCATAGGTGAAGCTCGGCTCGATCGTATCGTGGCTGCCGCCGTAGATCGACATCGTGCCGCCGTTGGAGAACATCCCGCTCTTGGTGGTGATGTCGATGATCCCGGCGCTGCGCAGGCCATATTGCGCCGGCAGCGCGCCGGTCAGCAGATCGACCTTGCTGACGAGGCGCGGCGACAGCGTCTGGCCGAACACCGCCAGCCCCTCCGGCAGCACGGTGCCGTTGATGCGATATTGCAGGCCGTTGTGATCGTCGCGGACGTGGAACTGGCCGAAGCCGTCCTGCACCACGCCGGGCAGTTGCAGCAGGATCTGGTTGAACTGCTGATTGTCCCCGCCGGGCAGCGCCTTGATCGCGGCGGTGTCGACGCCATAGCTGGTCGCGCCGAGGCTCGGCTGGATATGCGCGCGCGCCTCGTCGAGTCGCCTGGCGGTGACCACGACATCCTTGGGCGTCGCGGGGCTGGTGTCGGTCGCGTCGGGCGGGGGAGGGTTGTCCGCGGCGTAAGCGGTCGAAGCGGTGGAAAGGGCGAGGAAGGCGATACCGGAAAGCAACGTGGGTCGCATGACGACTCCATGATACAAGATAACATTACTCCCGGTATCCACCGGCTAGGCGCTCTTTCGGTCGATTGCAAGCGATTCCGCGCGGTTGGCGGGGGTTAGAGTGAGAAACCCAGCGCCCTGAGGTCGGCGCGCAACGCTTCGGCACCGGTGAACAGCAACGCGTGCATCCCGACGGCGGCCGCGCCATCGACATTGTCCTGGCGATCGTCGACGAACACCGCATCCTGCGCGGCCAGCCCGAAGCGCGCGAGCGCGAGGTGGTAGATCGCCGCATCGGGCTTCATCAGCCGCTCCTCGCCGGAAACGACGATATCGCGGAAGCGATCGAACATCGCGGCCTCCTGCGCGCGGAACGGCGGGAAGAATTCGTGGCTGAAATTGGTGATCGCATAGAGCGGCACGCCGGCCGCGGTCAGATCGTCGACCAATGCCGGCATACCGGGCATCGGCCCCGGAATCTGCTCCGAAAAGCGCGGTCCCCAGGTCGCGATCAACGCGGCATGATCGGGAAAACGCGCGATCAGCTCCGCCGAGGTGTCGGCGAAGGCGCGGCCCGTATCGTGCTGAAAATGCCATTCGCGCGTGCAAATGTCGCGCAGGAACACGTCAAGCGCCTCATCATCGGTGATGAGGCGCCGATACAGGACACGCGGGTCCCAATCGTACAGGACGTGGCCGACGTCGAAGATGACGTTATTGGGTAACGACACCATCTTCCCGTCAGCCGGCAATCAGGGCTGGATCAGCCCTGACGCGCCTTGAAGCGGCGATTCGTCTTGTTGATGACGTAGGTACGGCCGCGACGACGGATCACGCGGTTATCGCGATGCCGGTCCTTGAGCGACTTAAGGCTATTGCGGATCTTCATGGTGGATTCGCTTCTTGAAAATAGGTTCTCGTGAAAGCGTGGCCGCCTAGTGCCGGGGGCCTTGCAAGTCAAGCCGGAGCGCGCGAGACGAAGCCAGTAACTAGGGCTTTTGGCCGATACGAAGGATTCGAGGGCATGCGTAAGATGGTCGTCGCGATGGTGGTGGGGCTCAGCGCCGCCGGACTGGCGGGGTGCGCAACCGGGCCAACCAGTTTCCCGGTCCAGGTATCGCGCTTTCATTATGATGCGATGGCATCGCGCGGGACGATCACCGTCGAGCCGCTGCCGGGCGGCACCGTCGCCAGCATCGCATTCAAGACCTATGCCGCGGCGGTGGAGGCGGAATTGCTCCGCCAGGGCTATACCAGCCCGCCGCCGGGGACGCGCGGCGACTATCTCGCCACCGTCGCCTTCACCCGCGCCGAACGCCCGCTGCCGCCCAAGCGCTCGCCGCTGACGATCGGGATCGGCGGCGGATCGTTCAGCGGCGGGCGCGGTGGCGGCGTCGGGCTGGGCGGCGGGGTGAGCT
>JAFKLV010000548.1 GCA_017304125.1 Sphingomonadales bacterium | reverse complement strand
ATGAACGGCAGCGCGCCGCGCCAGATCTCATGCACGGTGACGTAATAGAATTCCTCGTCGGCATGGACGACGGGATTGCCGAACGTCAGCCCGCGCGCGGCGATCGCGACGAGGATCAGGATGATCAGGCGATAGCGATGGAGGAAAGCCGCGTGCATCGCGCGCGCCTATCGCGTCGGACGGGTCGCTGTCACGATGGCAATGCGTTTTGCTCTATAATGGCGCATTCTCTTGAGAGCGCCTCGCGCTGACCGCGCAACCCACCGGCAGAGCGGCGGGAATATGGTGACCCCTACGGGAATCGAACCCGTGTTTCAGCCGTGAAAGGGCCGCGTCCTAACCGCTAGACGAAGGGGCCGTTGGGCGAGAGGGCGGTTAGGCGAGCCGGGCGGCGCGGTCAAGGCGGCAAAGCAACATTCGTTCAATCATTCGCTCAATCGGCCCAGGCCGCGTCATCGAGATGCAACTCGGCCGCGGGCCGTTGCCCCCAATCGTCGAGCTTCGCGCGCCCGGCGAGCCACAGCCGGCGATGCGTCCCCGCGCCCAGCAACGCCTGCCCCAGCGCATTATCCGCCGCGCGAAACGCCATCGCCTTGAAACTGCGCCCGTCGTCGCCGGCAACGATCGCGCGGACATGGCCATTGCCGACCACATCGACGCGCACCGGGCGCACCCGCCCCACCGCGACGCGCGGCGAAGGCCAGCCGGTGCCATAAGGCCCGCCCGCCTCCAGCGCATTGACCAGTTCAGGGGTGACCCCGCCCGCCGCGTGGACCGAATCGACCAGCAAAGCACGATCCGCCGCGGCGATCGCGACCTTCTCGGCGAGCTTTTCCTCGAGGAAATCGGCAAAGGCCCCGACATTGTCGGCCGCGATCGTCAGCCCCGCGGCCATCGCATGCCCGCCGCCGGCGACGAGCAGCCCGGCCTCTTTCGCCGCGAGCACCGCCTGCCCCAGATCGACCCCGGTGATCGAGCGCCCCGATCCCTTGCCGACTCCCGCCTCGTCGAGCGCGATGACGATCGCCGGGCGGCCGAGCTTTTCCTTCAATCGCCCGGCGACGATCCCGATCACGCCGGGATGCCAGCCGGCCCCCGCGACGACGGTCACCGCGCGATCGGTGCGCAGGATCGCCTCGGCGGCTTCCTGCACCGCCGCCTCGATCGCGCGCCGCTCCTCGTTGAGCTGATCGAGTTCGGCGGCGATCGCGCGCGCCTCGACCGGATCGCGCGTGGTGAGCAGCCGCACGCCGAGATCGGCGCGCCCGACCCGCCCGCCGGCGTTGATCCGTGGCCCAAGCGCGAACCCGAGATCGCTCGCGGTTGGCGCGCGGGTCAGCCGCGACGCCTCCATCAGCGCGGCGAGCCCGATATTCTTGCGCCCGCTCATCACCTTCAGCCCCTGCGCAACGAACGCGCGGTTGAGCCCGCGCAATTGCGCGACATCGGCGACGGTGCCGAGCGCGACGACATCGAGCAGGTCGATCAGCCGCGGTTCGGCGCGATTCGCGAACCAGCCGCGCGCGCGCAATTCGCGCAGCAGCGCGGCGCCGAGCAGGAAGGCCACCCCGACCGCGGCGAGATGGCCGTGCGCCCGCCCGTCGGTCTCGTCGAGCCGGTTGGGATTGACCAAGGCATGCGCCACCGGGAGCGCGCTGGCGCATTGGTGGTGGTCGACGACGATCACATCGACCGGCGCGTCGCGTGCCGCCGCCAGTGCGTCGAACGCCTGCGCGCCGCAATCGACGGTGACGATCAGCGTCGCCCCCTCCTGCGCCAGCCGCACCAGCGCAGGGCCTGACGGGCCATAGCCTTCCATCAGCCGGTCGGGGATATACGGCCGCGCCTCCAGCCCGAGATCGCGCAGCAGCAGGATCAGCAGCGCTGCGGAGGTCGCGCCGTCGACGTCATAATCGCCGAAGATCGCCACCTGCTCGCCCTGCGTCACCGCATCGGCAAGGCGGGTCGCGGCGCGATCCATATCATTGAAGATCGAGGGATCGGGCATGAAGCCGCGGATCGTCGGCACGCGGTGCAGCTCAAGCGCCTCGCGCGGCGCGCCGCGCGCCAGCAGGATCTGGGTGATCAGGTCGTCCGGCGCGAAATCGTCGCGCTGATCGGCGGCCAAAGCGCGCCAGCGCCACGGCTGGCCAAGGATCGAGCGTTCTACGCCTAGCACCGCATTGGGGGTCATCACCCCCTATTGCCACGTTTTGCGCAGATAGCGACAGCCCGGTCAGCGCTGGGGGCGCCGCCGGGCTGTCGTTGTCAGTCTATCAGTCAACGCGCGCTGGCGAGCAGGTTCTGCGACGGGACCGCCGCCAGCAAAGCCGAGCGCTGCGCATTGGCCGCCGCGAGCGTTTCGACACGGCAGCGCTGGACGTCATTCTGCCCGGCCGGATCGGCACTCGAAGCATCGCCGCACACGCCGGTCACGGCATGAACGATACGATAATCGAGCCGCTTCACATCGCGCGGGTTGGACAGATCGAGATCGGCGTGACGCACGCTGACCGAGGGGAGAGGAGCAGCGGTCTGCGCAACCGCAGGCGCGCCGACAGCAGCCGCGGCAAGCGCCGCGAGCGACAGGATCGTTTTCATCGATAGTCTCCGGGGTGAAGGTCAGTCGCGTCGGCGCCAACGCTTGGTCTTTATATAGGCGCGCCCACCCCGAAATGACGAACAACGATGTTGCCGACTCATTCTGCAAAAGTGCAGAATAGCGGCATGATGTCGGACTGGGACGACGTTCGCCATTTCCTTGCCGTTGCGGAGACGGGCAGCACGCTCGCCGCCGGCCGCGCCTTGCGCGTCAGCCAGACCACCGCCGCGCGCCGCGTCGCCGCGCTGGAGGAGGCGCTGGGGGTCATCCTGTTCGACCGGCGGCAGGCGGGCTATCTGCTCACCCCGGCGGGCGAGGCGTTGCTGACCCACGCGCGGAGCGCGCAGGATGCGCTGCGCCGGCTGACCGACGAGGCTTCACTGATCGGCCGTGCGGCGGACGGGGTGGTGCGGATCACCTTGTCGCCGATCTTCGCCTTCACCTTCATGATGCCGATCGTCGGCGATCTGCGCGCGGCGCATCCCGGAATTCGCATCGAGATCGACACCACCGAGGAGGTGCGCGATCTCGTCGGCGGCGAGGCGGATGTCGCGATGCGCGTCAGCAAGGAACGCAGCGGCGCCGGGCTGGTGTGGCGGCGGCTGACCGACGATCCGTGGACGGTCTATTGCAGCCGCGCCTATGCCGAGCGCTACGGCGCGCCGCATCACATGTCCGAACTGGCCAACCACCCCTTCATCGGCGGCGGCGAGCCGGGGGTATGGTCGCATTATCAGGCGTGGCTCGCGGCGAGCGGGCTGGAGGACAAGGTGATCATGCACCACAATTCCTCGACCGGGCTGCTCGCGGCGGTGCGCGCGGGCACCGGGCTGGCCGCGCTGCCGTGCCTCGCGGCGGATACCGACCCCGATCTGATCCGCTGCGTCCCGCCGCTCAAGGAAGTAATAACCCATTTGTGGCTGGTCTATCCCGGGCGGCTCCGCCACGAACCGCGTATCCGCGCGGTGCTCGATTTCCTGATCGCGCGGGTACCGCGGTTTACGGGGTGAGTGGAGGGGCTGGTTTTGTCCCAGTTGCGGCCGTTCCAATTTCATCTAATCTCATGTCATGCGAAGCGTGCTACTGACAGTATCCGTCTGCTGGCTGGCGTGTTCTTGTACATCACCGGCTCAGCGCTATGCGCGCAACTTCGTTGAATGGGATGCTCGCTCCGACGCCGCCAACGTCGCAGATGAACGATGTGGAGGCGGTGCTATCCTGATCGAGGGATTGAAGGGGTATTCGGCTGACGATTATCGTTGCACCCGCGACGAACCTCGATGACGGGAGCTAAAGCATTGTGCGTACAATGTGATCCACCCCGGCGCAGGCCGGGGTCCAGC
>JAFKLV010000547.1 GCA_017304125.1 Sphingomonadales bacterium | reverse complement strand
CCGCGCCGCCGCGCATCAGCGTGACGGTCGCCTTCTGATAATCCGCCTGCTTCGCGAGGAAGATATTGGGGACATATTTCTGCGGGTTGCGATCGTAGAGCGGGAATAGCGACGATTGCACCTGCACCATGATGCGATGCCCGGGCCGGAACACATGGTTCACCGTCGGCAGGCGGAAGCGATAGCGCTGCACCTTGTTGGCAGGGATCGCCGACGGATGCTCGAAACTGTCGCGATAGCGCCCGCGGAAGATATCGAGGCTGATCGCGAGCTGATAGCCGCCCTTCTTGGGATCATTGGCATATTCGTCCGGGTAGACGTCGATCACCTTGACCACGAAATCGCCGTCGGTGCCGGTGGTCTTGGCGAACAGCTCCGCGATCGGCGCGCCCGAGACACGGACCGGCGCGGTGAGCGGCGCGGTCTGATAGGTCATCACGTCGGGCCGGCCGTCGACCGCGCGCTGATCCTGCACCAGCCACGATTTCCAGCGATCGCCGTCACCCAGATTCACCGGGCGCGGCAGATGCGGCACCGGCTTGGCCGGATCGGAGACATAGCTGTCGCCCCCTGCCCCGCTCTTGTCGAAGCCCAGCCCGCCATCGGCCTCAAGATAGATCGGCTTGAGCGGCGCGGCGCAGCCCGTTTCGCAGGCGAGCGGCCATTGCGGCAATTTGTCCCAATGGTTCTCGCCGGTATTGTAGATCAGCGCCTGCGGCGGAGTGAACGCCGGGCGGCCGTCGCGCAGATATTGGTCGAAGAACGGGAAGAGATATTTCTCGCGCCATTCGGTCGCGGTGTCGCCGTTCCATTTGAAATCGCCGAGCGACGAGCCGTCATAATTGGCCTGGCTGTGTCGCCACGGCCCCATGACGAGGAAATTGCTGCCGAGCTTGCCCTTGGCCTTCAGCGTCTCCCACGCATGGATCGCGCCATACATGTCCTCCTGATCCCACAGCCCCTGTTCCCACATCGTCGGCACGTCGGACGGGTTGGCGGCGATGAGCTTGTCGAGCGCCTGCCCCTGCCAGAATTCATCATAGGCCGGGTGCGCGACCATCCGCTGCCAGTAAGGCAAAGCGGCATAGCCCGATTTCTCCGCCCATGCCCCGGCCGAGCCGATGCGGCGGAATTGGTCGTAATCGTCGTAGAAGCCCGAGGCGGGTTCCGGCGCGGCGCCCTTGAACCCGGTCTGCGAGCCGAGCCAGCCGATATTGGCGAGGCGGAAAGCGCCGTAATGGAACCAATCGTCGCCCATCCAGCCGTCGATCATCGGGCTTTCCGGCGCGGCGACCTTGAGCGCGGGGTGCGGGTGAAGCAGCGCCATCACCACGGTGAGCCCCTCATAGGACGAGCCGAGCATCCCGACGCGGCCGTTGGTTTCGGGGAGATTGGCCTTGTTGACCAGCCAGTCGATCGTATCCCAGGCGTCGGTGGTGTGATCGACCTTGGTCGGGTTGAGCGGGCCGATCACCGGGCGGGTGACGACATAATCGCCCTCCGACCCATATTTGCCGCGGATATCCTGAAACACACGGATATAGCCGGCGCGGACGAACGGCTCGTCGCCTTGCGGCAGCACCGAGACCATATTGGGGCTCGCCACCCGCTCGGCGCGTGCGGAGGCGTTATACGGCGTGCGGGTGAGCAGGATCGGCGCATTGGTCGCGCCCTTGGGGATGACGATGACGGTGTGCAGCTTCACCCCGTCGCGCATCGGGATCATCACGTCGCGCTTCACATAATCGTTGGCGGTGATCGGATAAGCGAAGTCCGCCGGGATATCGCCGCCGACATGCGGCGCGCTGACCTGTTGCGCGGCGAGCGGCGCGGCGGTGAGCGCGAGAACTGCAAGGATCAGGGATTTGCGATGCATCATAGGTCTGCCCCGTTCGGGAAGAAGGATGCGCTGCGTTATGCCGGGTCGGGCCGGAGGATCAACCGCGCCAAGCCACTTCGTCATCCCCGCGAAGGCGGGGCGGGAATGTCGAACGCGCGCTCATTGACGTTGTTGGACCGGCATCCTATATCGCGCCTCTTGCTGGAGCTTCGGGACATGATGCGGCGTCGCGCACCGTATCGGACGAATGGGAGTTTCCGGTTTCATAAGACGCTACAGGCTGCCGTCGCCCCGTTGGGGAAAGACTGCGGCCTTTTGGCGTCCGTTCATGCGCTCGAACGGTTTTTGACTGAGGGCTGACAGCTACATGGCAACCAAGGCGATCGAGGGCGCTACCACGCCCAAGCGGCGCATCCGCAAGGTGTTCGGCAACATCCACGAAGTGGTGCAGATGCCGAACCTCATCGAGGTCCAGCGCGAGAGCTACGAACAGTTCCTGCGCTCCAATCCCTCGATCGGCTATGTCTCCGGTCTGGAAAAGACGCTGCGCAGCGTGTTCCCGATCCGCGATTTCGCCGGCACCGCCGAGCTCGATTTCGTCAACTACGAACTCGAGCCGCCGAAGTTCGACGTCGAGGAATGCCGCCAGCGTGGCATCACTTATGCCGCGCTGATGCGCGTCACGCTGCGCCTGATCGTGTTCGAGGTGGATCCGGATACGGAAACCCGCTCGGTGCTCGATATCAAGGAGCAGGACGTCTACATGGGCGACATGCCGCTCATGACCGAGAACGGCACCTTCTTCATCAACGGCACCGAGCGCGTCATCGTCAGCCAGATGCACCGGTCGCCGGGCGTGCTGTTCGATCACGATCGCGGCAAGACCCACGCGTCGGGCAAATATCTGTTCGCGGCGCGCGTGATCCCGTATCGCGGCTCGTGGCTCGATTTCGAGTTCGACGCCAAGGACATCGTCAACGTCCGTATCGACCGTAAGCGCAAGCTGCCGGTGACGGCGCTGCTCTATGCGCTCGGCCTGAACTCCGAGGAAATCCTCAACCATTTCTACAACCGCCTCACCTTCGTCCGTGGCGAAGGCGGGTGGAAGATTCCGTTCCAGACCGAAAACTGGCGCGGCGTGAAGCCGATGTTCGACATCGTCGACGCCACGTCGGGCGAGATCGTCTTCCCGGCCGGGCAGAAGATCAGCCCGCGTTCGGCGAACAAGGCGGCGAAGGACGGCCTGACCGACCTGTTGATCCCGACCGAGGAAATCTTCGGCCGCTATTCGGCCTATGACCTGATCAACGAAGCGACCGGCGAGATTTACGTCGAGGCGGGCGACGAGATTTCGGTCGAGAACCTCGAGATGCTCGACAAGGCGGGCGTCGATCGCATCGAATTGCTCGATATCGATCACGTCGCGACCGGCCCGTGGATCCGCAACACGCTCAAGGCCGACAAGGCCGAGGAGCGCGAGCAGGCGCTGTCCGACATCTATCGCGTGATGCGCCCCGGCGAGCCGCCGACGCTGGAAACGGCCGAGGCTCTGTTCGCCGGCCTGTTCTTCGATCCGGACCGCTACGACCTGTCGGCGGTGGGCCGCGTCAAGCTCAACATGCGCCTCGATCTCGACACCGATGACAGCGTCACGACGCTGCGCACCGAGGATATCCTCGCGGTGGTCAAGACCCTCGTCGACCTGAAGGACGGCAAGGGCGAGATCGACGACATCGACAATCTCGGCAACCGCCGCGTGCGTTCGGTGGGCGAGCTGCTCGAAAACCAGTATCGCGTCGGCCTGCTGCGCATGGAGCGCGCGGTGAAGGAGCGCATGTCGTCGGTCGACGTGTCGACGGTGATGCCGAACGACCTGATCAACGCCAAGCCGGCGGTCGCCGCGGTGCGCGAATTCTTCGGCTCGTCGCAGCTGTCGCAGTTCATGGACCAGACCAACCCGCTCTCCGAAGTGACGCACAAGCGTCGCGTCTCGGCGCTCGGGCCGGGCGGTCTCACCCGCGAGCGCGCGGGCTTCGAGGTCCGCGACGTTCACCCGACCCATTATGGCCGTATCTGCCCGATCGAAACGCAGGAAGGCCCGAACAGCGGTCTGATCAACAGC
>JAFKLV010000546.1 GCA_017304125.1 Sphingomonadales bacterium | reverse complement strand
AGCACGATGCACGAATCCATCGAGCCGTCGGGCGAGAAATAGCCGACACCGCCGGCATAGGCACCGCGCCGCTCGGGCTCCAGCTCGGCGATGATCTGGCAGGCGCGGACCTTGGGCGCGCCGCTCACCGTGCCGGCCGGGAAGCCCGCGAGCAGCGCATCGATCGCGTCGTGCGACGGATCGAGGCGGCCGACGACGTTCGACACGATGTGCATCACATGGCTGTAGAATTCGACCATATAGCTGTCGGTCACGGTCACGCTGCCGGCGGCGGCGACGCGCCCGACATCGTTGCGGCCGAGATCGAGCAGCATCAGATGCTCGGCGCGCTCCTTGGGATCGGCGAGCAGGCTGGCGCGGTTCGCCTCATCCTCGCTCGCGGTGCGGCCGCGCGGGCGGGTGCCGGCGATCGGCCGGATCGTCACTTCCCCGTCGCGCGCGCGGACGAGGATTTCGGGGCTCGATCCGATCAGCGCAAACCCCGGCAGATCGAGATGGTAGAGGAACGGCGACGGGTTGATCCGTCGCAGCGCGCGATAAAGCTCGAACGGCGGCAGCGTGAACGGCGCGGTAAAGCGCTGCGCGAGCACCACCTGAAAGATATCGCCTGCGGCGATATAATCCTTCGCCCGCGCGACCATCTCGCCATAGCGGCCGGCCGGCAGCACGGGATTGAGCGCGACCTCGGCGGGTTCGCCGGTGACGCGCGGCGGCAGCGCGGTCGAGGCAAGCCGCGCCTCCACGGCATCGAGGCGGTCTTCCGCCTCGGCAACGATTGCGGCCGGATCGCGCGATGCGTCGGGCCACGCCGGGGCGACGAGGAACAGCGCGTCGGCCAGCCGGTCGAACACCAGGATCACCGTCGGTCGCACGAACATCATATCGGGCAGGCCGAGCGGATCGGCCGCCGGGATCGCGAGATTTTCGGCCAGTGCCATCGTCTCATAGCCGAAATAGCCGACGAGGCAGGCGAGCGCCGCGGGTAGCTCGGCCGGCACTTCGGCACGACATTCGGCGACCAGCTTGCGCAGCGCGAGGAGCGTCGGCTCGGGGCAGGGGGTGAAGGCGTCGCGGTCGGTCAGCCAGCGCGGGTTGATCGCCGCGTCATTGCCCTGGGCGCGGAACACCAGATCGGGGGCGAGCCCGATCAGGCTGTGCCGCCCGCGCACCGATCCGCCCTCGACCGATTCGAGCAGGAAGTCGCCGCGCCCCGGCTCGATCAGCTTGAGCGCGACCGCGACCGGCGTCTCGGTATCGGCGATACGCCGGCGCCAGACGAGCGCGGGTTTCCCCGCGGCGAGCGTGGCGACGGCCGGGTTGGTGACGGCGGGCTTGTTGATTGCCGGGTTATTGATTGGACGCGTCCTTGCCCGAAAGGTCGGCCTTGATCCGCGCGAGTTCGGCGGCGTTGCGGGTCACCTTCATCTCGGCCTTCACCGCATTGGTGAACTGCTCGGCATATTCGCGCCCGACCAGCCGGCCGAGATCGCGACGGGTGGATGCGACCAGCGGCGGCATGCTGGCGGCATCGCCGGCAACGATCGTGTCGAGCTTGACGATCACCCAGCCCGCACCGTTCGGCGCCTCGAGCATCCGTGCGCCACCGCCGGGCAGGCTGAACAGCATCGCCAGCGCCGGATCGACACCGCGCGGGTTGCTGGCAAGCTGACCGCGCACCGCGCCGATCGGTTGGATCTTCGCGCCCTTCGCCCCCGCGTCGTTGAGCGCCTGAGCGAGCGGCGTGCCCTTCTGCACCTTGGCGAGCGCGGCCGATGCGGCGGCGCGGGCCGCCTTGCGGGCGCGATCGGCCTGAACGTCCTTCACCACCGCCTCACGTACCTGCGCAAACGGGCGCGGCGCGGCATGGACGATGCGATCGAGCGCGACGAGCGCGAAGCTGCCGTCGGCCGCGGTCTGCACCATCACCGGCGCATCGCCTTCCTCGGCCGCGAACGCCGCCTTGATGATCTCCGCCATCGCCGGATCGGGCTTGGACGCGGCATCGTCGGGGTTGAGGCCAGTCGCGGTCAGCGCCGGAGTGGCTTGTGCGGTGAGCTTGGCATCGCCGACCAGTTCGGCGAAATTCGAATTGTTCGCGATCGCATCGTCGAGCTTGTCGTGGACCGCGCCGAGCGCGGCGACGGTCTTCTGCTGGGTCAGTGCCTTGGCGATGTCCTCATGCGCCTCGGCCAGCGACTTGGCGGCGACCTGCTCGACCGCATCGACGCGTGCGACGATGAAGCCGACCGCGCCCTTCGCCGGGCCGACCGTCCCGCCCTTCGCCGCGGCGAAGGCCGCATCGGCGGCCGCGGGGGAGGTCTGCGCGGCATAAGCGCTCTTTTCCACCGCGGTGATCGTGCGCGGTTCGAGCCCGGCGGCGCGCGCGGCGTCGGCGATCGCCGCGCCCCCCTTCACCTTGGCAGCGAGCGCGTCGGCGGCCTTTTGGTCGAGCACGACGACCTGGGTGATGGTGCGCTTTTCCTTCGCGCCGTATTTCGCGCGATCCTTGTTATAGGCCTGGGCGATCTCGGCCTCGCTCGGCTGGATCTGCGCCTTCAGCGTATCCGGGGTGACACGCGCATAGCGGATCACGCGGCGCTCCGGCACGGTGTAGCGCGCGGTATTGGCCTTGTAGAACGTCTGCAGATCGGCGTCGGTCGGCGCCGGCCCGGCGGTCATCGCCTCGGCCGGGATCAGCGCGATCTGGCCGGCGCGGCGCTCGAGCAGCAGCGAGGCATAAGGCAGCGAGAAGGACGCCGGCATCTGCGCCGCGCCGATCGTCGGTGCGAGCAGGAAGCGCGCCATCGCCTGTTGCCCGATCTCGCCCTGCACCTGCGCGTCGGTCATCCGGCGTTGCTGGAGCACGCGCTCGTAGATCTTCTGATCGAATTTGCCGTTCGGCCCCTGCAGCGCCGGGATGTTCTGCAATTCGCTTCCGATCAGGGCGCGGCTCACCGCCATTCCCTGATCCTGCCCGAATTGTTCGAGCGCAATCCCGGTCAGCAACTGATCGAGCACGCCCTCCACGCCGCCGCCGGCGACGAACGCCGGCATGTCGACGGTCGGATTTTCCTGGCGGAGCTGATTGAGCTGATCGCCGACGCGCTGCTTGAGCTGCGCTTCGCCGATCGCGACGCGGCCGACGCGCGCGACGGTGGTCTTGGTCATCCCGCCGGAGCCGGAAGCGAGCCCGGTAACGTCACCCGCCGCGAAAGCGATCGCGATCACGCCGAGCGTGAGGAAGGTGATGACCAGACCGGCCTTTGAATTGATGATCCGCCGGAAGAAACCGAGCATGCGTGTCGAAATCCGTAAAGTTGTGGTTCGAGGCTTTAGGGGCGCCTAACGGTGGCATCAAGCGCCGAGCATCGCTATCGCCCGTTGGAAACACGATCGAAGGGAGCGTCATGCGTCGCAAGCTGGTTACCGGGAACTGGAAGATGAACGGGTCGCTGGCCGGATTGGCCGAACTCGACGGGATCGGCGCCGCGCTCGATCCGCGGGTCGATGTCGCGATTGCGGTGCCGGCGACGCTGATCGCCCCCGCCGCGGCGAGCGCCGGCTTTCCGATCGGGGCGGAGGACGTCCATGGCGCCGATAGCGGCGCGCATACCGGATGCATTTCCGCCGGCATGGCCAAGGAAGCCGGTGCGGCCTTTTCGATCGTCGGCCATTCGGAGCGCCGGCAAGGGCAGTGCGAAAGCGACGCCGAGGTGAAGGCAAAGGCCGAAGCGCTCAAGCGGCACGGCATGGACGCGATCCTGTGCGTCGGCGAAACGCTCGATGAGCGTGAGAGCGGGCGCGCGGTTGCGGTGGTGACCGCGCAGGTGCGCGCCTCGCTCCCCGAGGCAGCGGCGGGCGACTGGCTGGCCATCGCTTATGAACCGATCTGGGCGATCGGCACCGGGCGCACCGCCACCGTCGATGATGTCGAGGCGATGCACGGCGCGATCCGCGCGACCCTGGTCGAGCTGCTCGG
>JAFKLV010000545.1 GCA_017304125.1 Sphingomonadales bacterium | reverse complement strand
TTCCTCAACAAGGCCAATTACACCGTCGACAATAGCGGGGCGCCGAACCAGCCGGGCAATCTGACCTACACCACCAATGTGCTGGGCAATCCCGGGGCGTTCGTCACCGATCCGGGCTGGAGCGGCAACCTCGTCACCAAGCCGACCACCGACAAGGAACGCTACGGCCAGGTCGATCTCGGCTTCAATTTCGACGGCCCGGTGAAGCGGCTGCAGTTCGGCTATAAGTTCCGCCACCACGAAACCGGGCAATCCTATGCCGGCGTGTCGCTCAGCGGGATTGCGGTGGCGGCATCGGCGTTCGATCCGACACAGGCGCCGAGCAATTATCTGCGCGGCTTCGACGGCGCCGGCGATCAGATGCGCACGCGCTTCGTGATCAGCGGCAATTCGATGTACAATTACGTCACGTCGCTGCCCAATCTGCCGACGCCGTCGGAATTTGCGGCGCCCGAATTCGCCTCCGGCAACTGGACCATCAAGGAAGACATCCACGCCGTTTACGGTCAGGTGAATGTCGAATCCGGCCCGCTGCGCGGCAATTTCGGCGTGCGCTATGTCCGCACGATCACCGATGGCGCCGGGCTGGTGTGTCGCCCGGGCGCGGCGTGCAATTCGGCGGGCGACTGGATGCTGCAGGCGTCGCACAAGAGCTATGAAAATGTGCTGCCGAGCTTCAACCTCGCGCTGACGGTGCGCGACAATCTGATCCTGCGCTTTGCCGGGGCGGAAGTGGTCGCGCGGCCGAATTATTCGGACATGACCAATTATTTCTGGCTGTCCGACCAAATCCTGACCGGCGCCGGCGGCAATCCCAATCTGAAGCCGTATAAATCGGGCAATCTCAACGCCTCGATCGAATGGTATTTCCAGCGCCACGCGATCCTGTCGGCGGAGGTGTTCTACAAGAGCATCGACGATTACATCCTCTATCGCACCGCGCCGGAAAATTACTTCAACCAGTCGCAGGGCAAGGTCACGACCTATCAGATCAGCCGGCCGTACAATGCCGGCAACGCCCAGGTGAAGGGCTTCGCGGTCGCCTATCAGCAGAACCTGCCGTATGGCTTCGGCATCCTGACCAATTACACCTATTCGGATGGCAAGGGCGTCGGCGGGGCCGATCTGCCGTATAATTCGCGGCATCAGGTGAGCCTCAGCCCGTTCTTCGAATCCGGGCCGGTGGCGCTGCGCGGCACGTGGACGTGGCGGTCGAAATATTTCACCGCGGTCGACCGCGGCGACAATATGTACGTCCGCGGCAGCGACAATCTCGACGTGTCGGCGACGTATAAGTTTACCCCGGAGGTCAATCTGACGCTGGCCGGGATGAACCTTACCGACGCCGAATATTATGCCTATGCCAATACCCCGGCGCTGCCGCGCGGCGTCTATCGCAACGGGCGCAAGCTGATGGCGACGATCAACGTCAACTTCTGACCGGCACGGAACACGGGGTCGCCGCGCATGATGCCGGCGACCCCGTTTCCAATCGCGCCCGCCCCGCTATGTTCCCCCCCATAATCGTTGCCGGAGGGCGCGTGCATCCTCGTCGTCTCATCGCATATGCCCTGATCGCTGCCGCCCCGGTCGCGGCGTCGGCCGAGCCGCTGCTGCTCCCCGCGCCGCTATCGGCGGAAGCGGGGAAAGGGGCCTTCGCGGTCGGGGCGGCGACCGTCATCGTCGTGCCGCCGGGCGATCGCGGTGCGCGCAACGCCGCCGATCGGCTGGCGACATGGACGCTGGCGGCGCGCGGGCTCAAGCTGGCGATCGCTAGTGACGCCAAGGGGCCGGCAATCCGCTTCCGGCGCGCGAGCGCGGGGGCGGCCGAATCCTATGCGCTCGATATCGGGGCGGGCGGCGCGACGATCGCCGCGCATGACGATGCCGGGCTGCTCTATGGCGCGGTCAGCCTGTGGCAATATCTGACCCCCGATCGCGGGCGCGGCGCGGTCTCGATCCCGGCAGTCGCGGTGAAGGATGCGCCGCGTTTCCGCTGGCGCGGGCTGATGCTGGATAGCGCGCGCAACTTCCAGTCGCCGGACTATATCCGCCACCTGCTCGACTGGATGGCGGTCAACAAGCTCAATACTTTCCACTGGCATCTGGTCGACGATCAGGGCTGGCGGCTGGAAATCCGCAAATATCCGCGGCTGACCGCGGTTTCGGCGTGGCGCGCGCCGGCCGTTGCGCCCGGCGCCCCGCCGCTGCCGCGCACCGGCGGTTTCTATACCCAGGCCGAGGTGCGGGAGATCGTCGCTTATGCCGCCGCGCGCGGCATCACGATCGTGCCCGAGATCGAGATGCCCGGCCACGCGCTCGCGGCGTTGCGCGCCTATCCCGGCCTCGGCACCGGCGCGGCGATCCCGCCGGGGGTCGAATCCGACTGGGGCGTCTTCCCGTGGCTCTACAACACCGACGACGCGACCTTCGGTTTCCTCGAGGATGTGCTGCGCGAGGTGATGGACCTGTTTCCGTCGCGCTATATCCATGTCGGCGGCGACGAGGCGGTGAAGGATCAGTGGAAGGCCTCGCCCGCGATTCAGGCGAAGATGAAGGCGCTGGGCATCGCCGACGAGGATGCGTTGCAGAGCTGGTTCGTCCAGCGGATGCAGCGCTTCCTCGCCGCGAACGGGCGGCGGCTGATCGGCTGGGACGAAATCCTGCAGGGTGGCATCGCGCCGGCGGCGACGGTGATGTCGTGGCGCGGGATCGACGGCGCGGTGGCGGCGGCCAAGGCGGGGCATGATACGGTGCTCAGCCCGTCGCCGGCGCTCTATCTCAATCATCGCGAGGGCTATGGCCCGCTCGAACCCCCGGCGCGCGGCGACAAGATCGATTTGCGCAGCGTCTATGCCTTCGATCCCGCCCCGGCGGCGATCCCGGTCGCGGCGCGCGGGCATATATTGGGCGTGCAGGCCAATCTGTGGACCGAACATGCGCGGACCGAGGCGCGCGCGTCATGGATGTTGTTCCCGCGCGCCAATGCCTTGGCCGAGGTGGCATGGTCGCCGGCGGGGAGCCACGATTTTGCGGGGTTCGTCGCGCGGCTGGTGCCGCAGCTCGATCGGATGCGCGCGCTGGGGCTGGAGCCGTCGGCGAGCTCGTTCACGGTGACCCCGACGACCGATTTCACCCCCGGCGAGACGCAGGCGAGGGTCGCGCTGGCCAATGCCGCGGGGCTGCCGATCCGCTATACCGTCGACGGCAGCGCGGTGACCGCCGCGTCGCCGCGCTACGCCGCGCCGCTGGCGCTCGGCCTGCCGACGCGGCTGCGCGCGGCGGCGATGGCGGGCGATCGGGCGTTGCCTGGCGCGATCGATCGGGTGATCGACGGCGGCTATGTCCGGCGGCGCAGCGACGAGCAGCTCGCCACCTGCACCGACAAGGTGAAGCTGGCGGTGGAGGATGATGCGCCCGCCAGCGGCGCGCGCGCCTCGTTCCTCACCGATATCCTGAGCCCTTGCTGGCTGTATCCGGACGCGCCGACCGGCGGGGCGCAGCAGATCGCGCTGACCGTCGGGCAATTCCCGTTCAACTTCCAGATCGGCGCCGATCTTGCCGGTATCCGCTTTCGCGCGCCGGACACCCCCGATGGCGAGTTCGAGGTACGGGCAGGCTCGTGCGACGGCGAGCGGATCGCGGTGCTGCCGCTCGCGCCGGCGCGCGGTAACCCCGCGCTCACCCGGCTGGTCGCGCCGCTGGCCGCGCGCGCGGCGAAGGAGACTTTGTGCATCACCTATACGGCGCGCGGGGTGAACCCGATGTGGGGGCTGAAAGCGGTGGAATTGCTGCCGTGACGCAAACGGTGACGCTGCGGGCGCCGTGCGCGGGGTGGTTCGGGCCGCTCGACGAGGTGCCCGATCCCGTGTTCGCCGAGCGGATGATGGGCGACGGCTGCGCGATCGATCAGATCGACGGCGAGGTGCGCGCGCCCGCTGACGCGACGGTGATCGCGGTGCCGGCGACCGCGCATGCGGT
>JAFKLV010000544.1 GCA_017304125.1 Sphingomonadales bacterium | reverse complement strand
TTTTCGGTCAATGCCCATGGCACGCAGAAGCGCGCGTCGGGCGATCCCTATTTCAGCCACCCGATCGAGGTCGCCGGCATCCTGACCGAGCTGCACCTCGACGACGAGACGATCGCCACCGCGATCCTCCACGATACGGTCGAAGATACCGTCGCGACCCCCGAGCAGATCAGTCAATTGTTCGGCGACAATGTCGCGCGGCTGGTCGACGGCGTGACCAAGTTGTCGAAGATCGAGGCGCAGACCGAGAACGAGCGCGCGGCGGAAAATCTGCGCAAATTCCTGCTCGCCATGTCGGGCGATATCCGCGTGCTGCTGGTCAAGCTGGCCGACCGGCTGCACAATATGCGCACGCTGCATTACATCGCCAATCCCGAGAAGCGCCGCCGCATCGCGCGTGAGACGATGGATATCTACGCGCCGCTCGCCGAGCGGATCGGCATGTACGAGTTTATGAAGGAGATGCAGACGCTCGCCTTCCAGCAGCTCGAGCCGGAGGCGTATGAATCGATCACGCGGCGGCTGGAGCAGCTCAAGTCGGGCGGCGGGGACAAGATCGCCAAGATCGGCTCGGGGTTGAAATTGCTGCTCTCGCGCCACGGCGTGCAGGCGGAGATTTCGGGGCGCGAAAAGCATCCCTATTCGATCTGGCGCAAGATGCAGGAGCGCCACATCAGCTTCGAGCAGCTTTCGGATATCATGGCCTTCCGCGCGATCGTCCCCGCGGTGGAGGATTGCTACGCCGCGCTCGGGCATATCCACCGGCGCTGGCCGGCGGTGCCCGGGCGGTTCAAAGATTATATCTCGACGCCGAAGCGCAACGGCTATCGCTCGCTGCACACGACGATCATGCACGCGGAAAACCAGCGCGTCGAAATCCAGATCCGTACCGAGGAAATGCACGCCGAGGCCGAATATGGGCTCGCCGCGCACTGGGCGTACAAGCAGGACATGAAGGTCCGGCCGGAGACGCAGCAGGACTGGATCGCCGATCTGGTCGAGATTCTCGACAATGCCGCGACGCCCGAGGAATTGCTCGAGCATACGCGGATGGCGATGTATCAGGATCGCATCTTCGCCTTCACCCCGAAGGGCGAGCTGATCCAGCTGCCCAAGGGCGCGACCCCGATCGATTTCGCTTATGCGGTCCACACCGATCTCGGTGATCAGGCGGTGGGGGCGAAGATCAACGGCCGCGTCGTGCCGCTGCGCACCGAAATCAACAACGGCGATCAGGTGCAGGTGCTGCGCTCCAAGGCGCAGACCCCGCAGCCGAGCTGGCTGAGCTTCGCGATCACCGGCAAGGCGCTGGCCGCGATCCGCCGCCATTTGCGGCTGGTCGAGCGCGAGCAGACCGTCGCGCTGGGGCGCAAGCTCTATGACGATATCGTTGGGCGGCTGCCTGCGCCGCTCGCGGCGGATGCGCTGGAACAGGGGATCAAGCGGCTCAAGCTCGCCGACGAGGTGCAGCTGATGACCGCGATCGCGCGCCGCACATTGACCGATGCGCAGGTGATGGAGGCGTTGATGCCGGGGTCCGCCGGCGCCGATGTCGCGCATAATATGCCGCAATCCTGCGCGATCTCGATCGAGGGGTTGGCGCCGGGCGTGGCCTATGAGCTGGCCACTTGCTGCCACCCGGTGCCGGGCGACCGCATCGTCGGGCTGCGCCGGCCCGATGCGTCGATCGAGGTGCATGCGATCGACTGCCGCACCCTGGCCGATCTCGCCGAGCGCTCCGACGAGGAGACCGACTGGATCGACGTGCAATGGGGCGACAAGACGATGGGCGCGGTCGCGCGCATCTCGGTCGAGGTGAAGAACGAGCCCGGCGCGCTGGGGGTGATCGCGACGATCATCGGCCAGCATAAGGCGAACATCATCAACCTCCGGCTCGACAGCCGCGATACCGGCCTCCACACCAATACGATCGATGTCGAGGTGCATGATGCGCATCAGCTGATGCGCCTGCTCGCCGCGCTGCGCGCCGCCGATGCGGTGGCCGGTGCCGAGCGGATCTGAGCTGCGCCCCATAGTTCCGATCGCTCGACGAGGGCGGGAATAGCGCCGGAACCTTGCGCCATCGGTGTGAACGCGCGATTGGAAGAAAATTACCTACCTAAAAAAGGGAGAGTTCTCCGCATGTTCGCGCGCGCCATCGCCATTTTGCTCTTGTCCACCTCGGCGGTCGTTGCCGCGAAGGACGCCCGGCCGGCAGAGAAGAGCGGGAAGGGGGCTCCCCAGAGCAACGCCGAGGTGATGAAGCAGGAGGCCGAGGCCGGTTACGCCAATGCCCCGGTCCAGGAGCGCGAGGAGAAGTCGAAGGGCAGTGTCGCGGTCGCCGGCCGCACGCTCGGCTATACCGCGACCGCGGGGACGCTGACGATCCGCGATACCGAGGGCAAGCCGATCGGCTCGATGTTCTACACCGCTTATACGCTGGACGGGACGCGACCGGGGACCAAGCGCCCGATCACCTTCCTCTACAATGGTGGCCCGGGCAGCCCGACCTTCTGGCTGCATATGGGGTCGTTCGCCCCGGTCCGGCTGCGCACCGGCAACCCCGAATCGATCCGCCCGGCGCCTTATGATTTCGGCCCGAACCCGGATACCCTGCTCGACAAGACCGACCTCGTGTTCCTCGACGCGATGGGCGCGGGCTATTCGCGCGCGCTGGGCGATACCAAGCCGAGCCAATTCTACAGCGTGGACGGCGATGTCGACGCCTTTGCGCGGGCGATCATCCGCTATGTGACCAAGAACGGGCGGTGGAACAGCCCCAAGTTCATCTTCGGCGAAAGCTATGGCACGACGCGTTCCGGCGCGCTGGCCTATCAGCTGCAGGATCGCGGGATGGCGCTGAACGGCGTGGTGCTGCTCTCCTCGATCATGAATTACGGCTATCGCCAGCCGGGGCTCGACCAGGTCTATCTCAATTATCTGCCGAGCTTTGCCGCGACCGCCTGGTATCACAATCGTATCCCCAACCGCCCGGCCGACGTGGCGACGATCGTCGAGCAGGCGCGCGCCTTCGCGGTCGGGCCTTATGCCTCGGCGCTCGCCAAGGGACAGTCGATCAGCGACGCCGAGCGCGACCAGATCGCGACGCAGCTCAGCCAGCTGATCGGCCTCTCGCCCGAGTTCATCAAGCGCGCCAATTTGCGTATCGACCTGCCGCGTTTCCAGAAGGAATTGCTGCGCGACCAGCGGCTGACGATCGGCCGCTTCGACGCGCGTTACACCGGGGTCGATCCCGATGCGGCGGGCGATCGCCCCGAAACCGACGCCTCGTCGGAGGCGATCTCGGGCGCGTTCATCGGCACCTTCCACGATTATCTGACCAACACCCTGGGGTATAAGACCGACATGCCCTATCGCCTCTCGGCGCGCGACGCGGCGGGGTTCGACTGGAACTGGAAGCACAAGGCGCCGGGCTCGGGCTTCGGCTCGCAACAGAACAACCCCAATACCGCGGTCGATCTGGCGGCGGCGATGCGCGACAACCCCTATCTGCACGTGCTGTCGATGAACGGCTGGTACGATATGGCGACGCCGTTCTTTGGCACCGAATATGATCTCGGCCATATGATGCTGGAGCCGGCACAGGCGAAGAACCTGAGCTTCACTTACTACCCCGCCGGCCACATGACCTATCTCAACCCCGATGCGCTCCATGCGATGAAGCGCGATCTTTCCGCCTGGTACGATCGCGCACTGGCGACCGGGGGCTCGGCCGCGGCGAAGTAACGCCGAACCCTAACGCCACCCCGGCTCAAGGCCGGGGTGGCGGGGACAGTGTATTACAGGGTTGTCACACTCGCGCGCCGCGCTAGGCTGGCGCCATTCCCAAATCAAAAAGGGTTTCCACAAATGGATCGTCGTTCTTTCCTCGCATCATCGAGCGCCGCCTCGGCGCTCGCGCTGATGCCTGCCGCGCTGCGCGCACAAGCCGCCGCAGCGGGCGATGCGAAGCTCAATGCCACTTTCGACCGGATCATGACCG
>JAFKLV010000543.1 GCA_017304125.1 Sphingomonadales bacterium | reverse complement strand
AGAAGGACATCTTCATGTACATCAACTCGCCGGGCGGGGTCGTCACGGCGGGCATGGCGATCCACGACACGATGCAATATATCCGTCCGCGCGTCGGCACGGTGTGCATCGGTCAGGCGGCGTCGATGGGGTCGTTCCTGCTCGCGGCGGGCGAGCCGAAGATGCGCGTCGCGCTCACCAATGCGCGCATCATGATCCACCAGCCGTCGGGCGGGGCCCAGGGCATGGCCGCGGATATCGAGATCCAGGCCCGCGAAATCCTGCGGATGCGGCACTTCCTTAACTCGCTTTATGCGAAGTACACCGGGAAGCCGCTGGACGAAATCGAGCGCTCGATGGATCGCGACAAGTTCATGTCGGCCGAGGAAGCCAAGGAATTCGGGCTGATCGACGAGGTGTTCGACAAGCGCCCGGCCCCGGCGGACGAGGTTGCGGCAGCCGCCTGAATATCGGGCCGGGACTATGGCCCCGATTCAGGCATTGCCGTTTTGTGACGGGCCGGGTTACCATATCCGGCCCGAAAGCCGCTCCCCAGGTGGGGAGCGCGAAAGGATTGATTGAATGACGAAGCTCTCCGGCGGCGACTCCAAGAGCACGCTCTACTGCTCGTTCTGCGGCAAGTCGCAGCACGAGGTTCGCAAGCTCATCGCCGGCCCGACGGTCTTCATCTGCGACGAGTGCGTCGAGCTGTGCAACGACATCATCCGCGAGGAAACGAAGTCGGCACTCGTCGCCAAGAAGGACGGTGGCGTCCCCACGCCGCAGGAAATCTGCGACGTGCTCGACGATTATGTCATCGGGCAGAAGCAGGCCAAGCGCGTGCTCTCGGTCGCGGTGCACAATCACTATAAGCGGCTGAACCACGGCGCGAAGGGCGCCGATGTCGAACTCGCCAAGTCGAACATCCTGCTCGTCGGGCCGACCGGCTGCGGCAAGACCTTGCTCGCGCAGACGCTGGCGCGCATCCTCGACGTGCCGTTCACGATGGCCGATGCGACGACGCTGACCGAGGCGGGCTATGTCGGCGAGGATGTCGAGAACATCATCCTCAAGCTGCTTCAGGCGTCGGATTACAACGTCGAGCGTGCGCAGCGCGGGATCGTCTATATCGACGAGATCGACAAGATCAGCCGCAAGGCGGAAAATCCCTCGATCACCCGCGACGTGTCGGGCGAGGGCGTCCAGCAAGCGCTGCTCAAGCTGATGGAGGGCACCACCGCCTCCGTCCCGCCGCAGGGCGGGCGCAAGCATCCGCAGCAGGAATTCCTGCAGGTCGATACGACCAACATCCTGTTCATCTGCGGCGGCGCGTTCTCCGGGCTGGAGAAGATCATCGGCGATCGTCTGCAGGGCAAGTCGATCGGCTTCGGCGCCTATGTCGCCGCGCCCGAGGAAAAGCGCACCGGCGAGATGCTGCGCCAGACCGAGCCGGAGGATCTGCTCAAGTTCGGCCTGATCCCCGAATTCGTCGGCCGCCTGCCGGTGGTCGCGACGCTGGAGGATCTCGACGTGCCGGCGCTGGTCAAGATCCTGACCGAGCCGAAGAACGCGCTGGTCAAACAGTATCAGAAGCTGTTCGAGATGGAGGAAGTGAAGCTGAGCTTCACCGACGACGCTTTGGTGTCGGTCGCCAAGAAGGCGATCGATCGCAAGACCGGCGCGCGCGGGCTGCGCTCGATCCTCGAAGGCATCTTGCTCGACACGATGTTCGACCTGCCCGGGATGGAGGGCGTCGACGAGGTGATGATCGACAAGGACGTGGTCGACGGCCGCAAGGAACCGATCCGCGTCTATGCCGAGAAGAAGCAGGCCGGCGACGCCGCCTGATTTTTCGGATTGCCTGAATAATATAGCGGGCGTCGCGCGAGCGGCGCCCGTTTTGTTTGGGCAGCGACGGTGCCCCCAATCACTCGTCACCCCGGCCTTGAGCCGGGGTCCATCGGGCCGCACACCCTTCGGTCAGCGGCTATCGCGTAACGGCGGTAAGCCGAGACCGACCGCCAGATCATCCCATCGTGGATTGGCGCGCTCGATCAGTTCGATCTTCCAGTCGCGATGCCAGCGTTTGATGCGCTTTTCATGCGCGATAGCGGCTTCCATAGTGTCAGCGACATCGTACCAGACTAGGCGTGTCACCTCGTACTGGGTGGTGAACCCGCCGAACGTGCCCTCACGATGCTGCATTATGCGGCCGATGAGGTTCGAGGTCACACCCACATACAGCGTGCCGTAAAAGTCGTTCGCGAGGATATAGACGCACGGTTGCCGCTCCCTCATGCGCCGGAGTTTGCCGCCCGATGGACCCCGGCTCAAGGCCGGGGTGACGGGGGTGGCTGCGGGTGCGTGCCGCGCCCCAACCAAAACAATGGAAAGCAAGCGCCGCTTCGTGCATTTTCCTTCACTGAATCAACCGGGAGGAATGATGACCGCAGACGACACCACCACGCCGCCGGAAACCGCGCCGGTCGAGAAGGGCATCGGTTTGCCGTGGTGGACGCTGGCTTTCCCGGCTTTGGGCATCGTCGCGATCCTCGTGAACCTCGCCAAGCTCGGCGCATTGGGCACGATCGCGGCGGCGGTGATCCTGATCGGTAGCGTGCTTGCCGCGGTGCATCATGCCGAGGTGGTGGCGCATAAGGTCGGCGAGCCGTTCGGCACGCTGGTCCTCGCGGTCGCCGTCACCGTGATCGAGGTGTCGCTGATCGTCAGCCTGATGCTGTCTGGCGCGGGCGATGCCTCGACACTGGCACGCGACACGGTGTTCGCCGCGATCATGATCATCGTCAACGGTATCGTCGGGCTCTGCCTGCTGACCGGCGGCGCGCGCTTCGGCGAGCAGCGTTTCACGCTGCGCGGCGTCTCGGCATCGCTCAACGTGTTGGTGGCGATGGCGGTGCTGACGCTCGTGCTGCCCAATTATGTGGAGAGCGCGCCGGGGCCGGCCTATGCGCCGTCGCAACTGGTGTTCGTCGCGATCGTCTCGCTGATCCTCTACGGCACTTTTGTCCTCGTCCAGACGGTGCGGCATCGCAGCTATTTCCTCCCCGAAGGCGGGGCGGAGGAGGAGCATGCCAATCCGCCCACCGTGCGCACCGCATGGGCGGCGTTCGGGGTGCTGCTGGTCGCATTGGTCGCGGTGGTGCTGCTCGCCAAGGGGCTGGCGGCGACGGTCGAGACGGCGGTACTCGATGCGGGCCTGCCGCTTGCGGTGGTCGGCGTGGTGATCGCCGGGGTGGTGCTCGCGCCGGAAGGGCTCGCGGCCTATCGCTCGGCGCGGCGCAATCGCCTGCAGACCAGCCTCAACCTTGCGCTGGGCTCGGCGCTCGCCTCGATCGGGCTGACCATCCCCAGCGTTGCGGTGGTGTCGCTGATGCTCGGTCTGCCGCTGACCTTGGGGATCGGCGCGAAAGGGCTTACGCTGCTGGTGCTGTCGTTATTCTCGATCACGCTCTCGCTCGGCACCGGGCGGACGACGATCCTCGGCGGAGTGGTGCATCTGGTGATCTTCGCAGTCTATCTGTTCGTCACGGTGGTGCCGTGATGTTGCGCGACGCCGGCGATGCCGATCGCGATGCGATCGCGGCGATGCTGGCGCGCGCCTTCGCCGACGATCCGGCGGCCTCCTATATCCTCCCCGATCCAGTCGACCGCGCGAAGCGGCTGCCGCGGCTGTTCCGCTTGCTGTTCGAGGGCGATGCCGGGGGCATGCGGCTGGTGACGCCGGGGGGCGAGGCGGCGACCTTGTGGCGCGCGCCGGGCAAGGCCGACGTGCCGCTGTGGGAGATCGTGCGGCGTGCGCCGGCCTTGCTCCACGCGCTCGGCGGCGGGGTCGGGCGGGCGCTGCGCGTCTCCGAGGCGATGGATGCGCATCACCCCAAGGGCGATTATTGGTATCTGCATATCGCAGGGTGCGATCCGGTCGCGCAGGGGCGCGGGCTGGGCGGTGCGGCGGTACGCGCCGGGCTGGAACGCGGCGCGGGCTGGCCGGCCTACCGCCTGGGCTTGCGGGCA
>JAFKLV010000542.1 GCA_017304125.1 Sphingomonadales bacterium | reverse complement strand
CGCGCGAAAACCGCATCGTTCCTCTCCCCAATCTGCCCGGTTTCCGGGCTTTTGCGTTGGGTCGGGCTGCGCGGCGTGCCGTCGGGATAGACGATCACCCAGTCGCGGAAGGTGCGCGCATAGGCCGCGGGGTCGCGATCGGCGAGCAAGGCGCCGCCGCTATACACCCGCGCTTCGGCGAACAATTGCCCGACCGCATCGAAGTCGCCGCGATCGAGCGCATAGGGATATTGGAACAGCAAATTCTGGATCGCGAACCAATCGTTGGCCTGCATATTTCACTCCTTTGAAAAGCTGACGCCCGTGCCGCGCGCGAAACCGGCCGGCCGGCGCAGGCGGCGTTCCGCGCCGAGCAACGGCAGCAGCACCAGCGCCGCCGTGAACAGCATTGCGATCGTCACCGCGACCGGCAGCGCATAGCTCCCCGAGCGATCGTAGAGCAGCCCGGCGAGCGGGGTCATCCCGAACAGAAAGGGCAGAGTGGCGATGCTCATCAGCCCGAAGACGCGCGCGAAATTGGCCGGGCCGAACAAATGGCTGAAGATCACGCCCTGCGTCGCCGAGACCCCCGCGCCGCATGCGCCGATCAGCACCGCATCGACCACCAGCGCCGGCACCCCGACCGGCGCGAGCAGGATGAAGAAGGTGGCGGATTGCAGCAGGGCATTGGCGATCAGCGCGCCGACCCCGCCGATCCGGTCGGCGAGCCAGCCGAACAGCGGTGAGCCGAGCATCCCGGCGCCGCCCGAGATCGCCAGCAGCATCGTCGCGGTCGCCGCACTATGGCCTTGCCCGGTGACGATCGCGACGAGGTGGCTGATCTTCATGATCCCCGCGCCGACGATGATCCCGCCGCCGACCGCGAGCAGCCAGAATTCGGGCCGCGCGAGGATCGCGCCCGATCCCGCGCCGAGATCCTTCCCCGGTCCCGCGGCGGCATAAGGGCCGTCGCGCACCGCAAAGGCGAACGGCAGGACGATGAGGTGCGTCACCGCGACACAGGCGAACACCGCGCTCAGCCCGTGCGCGCCGAGAATGGCGGCGCTGGCGAGCGGCACCAGCGAGACGAACAGCGGCATGTTGACCAGCCCGAGCGCGCGACCGGGCCGGTCGCCGAACCAGCTCGATACGAGCGTGTTCGACGGCAGCGCGCCGAACATGACGAGGCTGGGGCCGATGATCAGCAAATAGATGGCGAGTAGCGCACGGATATCGCTGACCCAGGCGAGCAGCGCATAGCCCGCCGCGCCGAGCAACAGCCCCGCGATCATCACCCGGCGGATCGGCACGCGGCGCACCAGCATCGTCCCGAGAAACGGCGCGAGCAGCGACAGTGTGACCACCGCGAGCGACACCCCGAGCGAGGCGTAGGTGCGCGTGGTGTGGAATTGCGACTGGATCGCCAGCACGATCGCACCGAACGAGCCAAAGGTAAGCCCGGTCGCGCTATTCTGCATCAGCAAGGCGAGCGCGGCCATGCGCCACGCACCGGGCGGCGGGGGTGATTGCTGGGCACCGGTCATGGCTCACCTCTCCGTCGCGCCGGTTTGTCCGGTCGCTTGTTGGCGGCAGCATAAGGTGGCTGCCGGGCGGCGCTTAGTCCGTTTGGAGGAGATCGCGGTTCCGGCTCACGGCCGGGGGTACCCTAAGCCGCGCTGCGCTGATGCCCCGCCAGTTCGGGCATGCTGGTGTGGATCAGATGGACGAGCTGCGATTGCCGGCACACCCCGGTCTTGGCGTAGATCGCGCGGAGATGCGCGCGCGCGGTGTTGATCGCGATCCCCAGCCGGTCGGCGCTGTCCTGCACCGTCAGCCCGTTGGCGAGGCACGCGGCGATGCGTGATTCGGTGCGTGTCAGCTCGAACAATTCGCGCAGCGCATCGCTGGTCACGTCGAACTGTCGCTCGGGATCGCCGAGGAACAGGGCGATCGCCGGGGCGCTGCCGGCGTGGAGGAAATCGGGGGTCGCCACCGGGCGCGCGACGACGCCGAGATCGCGCTTCCCCGACGGGCGCTGGACGCGGAAGATATGTCCCTGCGCATCGCCTTCGCCCGGCACTTTCTTGAGGAAGGCGCGGAACGCGGCATCCTGCCCGGGGGTGGCGAGCACGATCCGCGCCCCGGACAGCAAGATCCCGTCCGCTTCTTTCAATATCTCGTCGGCGATCGAATTGTGGCGGATCACATTATACTGGCGATCGAGGATGATCGTGCCGACCGCGAATTGCTCGATCGCCCCCGAATAGACCGCATGTTCGGAGCGCGATGCTTCGAGCCGCTGGAAGATCTCGATCGCCTGCCGCAGATGCGGGACGATCGCGGCGCAGCGCTGGCGGTCCTCGGCGGTGAATGCATTGTCGCCGCGCGCGCGGGTGATGCGCAGCCGCGTCTCGAACCCGCCGCTGCCGTGAAGATCGACCCCCAGGATATGCGCGGCATCCTCGAATTGCAGATAGTCGCGGTTGAATTCGGATTGGGTGAAGTCGCCGAGGAAATCGTGCAGCGACACCACTTCGCCTTCGGGGAGGTTGATGAACGGATCGATGCGGAACAGGTGATCGCGATACGCCTCGATATGCGCCGGGTCCGCGGTCGGCGTGATCATCAGGTTGGGCGGGGTCGCCGGCGAGCGGGTGACGATCAGCGTCGCATGTTTGGCGTGCATATATTGGCGCAGCTTCGAGAGGAAGGTGCGCCACGGCTCGTCCTCGACCAGCGACCCGTAAAGGGCGGTGATCAGGGGGAGCAATTCGCTCGTCGAGGCCGGTTCTGCCGCCATATTCCGGAAGCTTAGCGGTTCCGCGAGCGCTAACAAGTCGCGGCCGCCCGGCGGAATGCGGCGAGCGCCGAGAGGATCAGCCCCAGCGCCACGGTCACGACCCCCACGCCGATGAACGCGCCGTTCGCGCCGAGCGCGTTGCGCAGCGGATCGGCGGCGAGCGGGTTGAGGAACTGGCCGATGAACATCGCGCTGATCATGATGCTCGAGGCACGCGCGTGGAGCGCATGCGGGGTGCGGCCGAGGATCGTCGCGCCGATATTGGGCTCGACCAGCCCGGCGCCGAGCCCGATCACCGCGAAGCCGATCAATAGTGCCGGTGCGCCGCCGGCGGTGGCGGCGATCAGGCAGCCGCCGCCCATCAGCAAGGCGGTCGCGGCGAGCAATGGCAGCGCGCCGATCCGCGCGCGCAGCACCGCGAACATCGCCGAGGAGAGCGTCGCGCCGAGCGGGCAGGCGGCAACGATCAGCCCGGCGGTCGCGGCGCCCTCGATCCCCTTGGCGGCGACGAGGAACGGGCCCTGAATGCCCGGCATGAACATCGCCAGCGTGAAGGCGAGGATCAGTGCGTAATAGAGCAGCAGCGGCTTGAGCGCGGTGACGCTGCCGCCGCGCGGCGGGCGTTCGCCGGCGACGCCGCGCTCGACCGCGAGCAGGATCAGCGCGAGTACCGGCAGCCCGAGCAGATAGAGCGAGAAGGCGCCACGCCAGCCGAACAGATCGACCAGCCGCCCGCCGAGCACCAGCCCGCCGATCGCCGCGGCGGAGGAGACGCTGACGATATTGCCCAGCACGCGCTCGCGCCCGCCCGGCGCGTACCAGCGCCCGACCAGAGCGAGCGTGCAGGTCTGCAACGCGCCGCCCGACAGGCCGAGCAGCAAGCGCGTCGCGGCGAGCGCGGTGAAGCCGTTGAGCAACATCCCCGCCGATCCGGCGAGCGTGAACAAAGCGGCGGCGGCGGCGAAGGTGACGCGGATGCCGATGCGCTCGCAGGCGATGCTCGCGGCGGGGGCGCCGACGATCAGCATGATCGCGGGCATCGTCATGATCATTTGCGCGAAAAAGGCGCCGTCGCGCCCTGGCGCCAGATCGCGTGCCATTGCCGGCAGCGCCGAGGCGACCGCCATCGGGATCAATGCGACCAGCGCAGGGGCGGCAAGCGCCAGCGCCAGCCGACATTGCGCCTGAAAAGGGGCGGTGGTTTTGCCTATTGCTGTCATGCCGGGCTTGACCCGGCATCCAGGGTAACAGGCGACGGCG
>JAFKLV010000541.1 GCA_017304125.1 Sphingomonadales bacterium | reverse complement strand
CGATCATCGGTACGCGCCGACGCTAGGGAAGGAGCGGATATGCGCGCATTGCTGTCGACCGCGATCGGCGGACCGGAAACCCTGACGATCGGCGATCTGCCCGAACCGTCGCCCAAGCCGGGCGAGGTGGTGGTCGCGGTGAAGGCCTGTGCGGTCAACTATCCCGACGTGCTGGTGATCGAGGACAAATATCAGTTCAAGCCGCCGCGGCCGTTCGCGCCGGGCGGCGAGGCGTCGGGCGTGGTGGTCAGCGTCGGCGAGGGCGTGACCGCGTTCAAGCCCGGCGATCGCGTGATGGGCAATAGCGGGATGGGCGCGATGGCCGAGCGCGTCGCGTTCCGCGAAACCTCGCTCTATCCGCTGCCCGCCGAGCGCAGTTTCGAGGAAGGCGCCTCGATGCTGCTCACTTATGGCACGACGATCCACGCGCTCGTCGATCGCGGGCATATCAAGGCGGGCGAATCGCTGCTGGTGCTCGGCGCGGCTGGCGGCGTGGGCCTCGCCGCGGTCGAGCTGGGCAAGGCGCTCGGCGCGCGGGTGGTCGGCGCGGTCTCCTCGGAGGAGAAGGCGCAGGCGGTGCGCGATGCCGGGGCGGACGATGTGCTGATCTATGGCCGCGCGCCTTTCTCGAAGGACGAATCGAAGGCGCTGGCTGATGCCTTCAAGGCCAAGGCGGGGGCGGAGGGCTTCGACCTCGTCTATGATGCGGTGGGCGGCGATTATGCCGAGCCGGCGCTGCGCTCGATCGCGTGGGAGGGGCGCTATCTGGTGATCGGCTTCCCGGCCGGGATCCCGCGGTTGCCGCTCAACCTGACCCTGCTCAAGAGCTGCGACGTGTGCGGGGTGTTCTGGGGCGCGTTCGCCGCGCGCGAGCCGCAGCGCAATCGCGACAATATCGCGCGGCTGTTCGAGCTGTGGGCGGCGGGCAAGATCGCGCCCAAGGTGACCGGCGTTTTCCCGCTCGAACAGGGCGGCGAGGCGATCGCCAAGCTCGGCCGGCGCGACGCGATCGGCAAGCTCGTGGTGCGCGTGGCGGAATAAGCCTGCTTTAACACCGAAACTCCCCTCCCTTGAACAAGGGAGGGGAGAAGGGAGGGGAGTTCGGGCGTTGCGCGGGGGGCGCACCCTCTCTATCTCGGGCGTGAGTTAGATTGGGAGCAGACATGACCACGTTCGACGATCGCGAGCGCGCTTTCGAGACCAAGTTCGCGCGGGATGAGGAACTGGCGTTCCGCATCGTCGCGCGTCGCAACCGCCTGCTCGGGCAATGGGCGGCGGAGCTGATGAAGCTCACCCCGGCCGAGGCCGATGCCTATGCCAAGACGGTGGTCCACGCCGATCTGGAAGAGGCCGGCGACGACGATGTGGTGCGCAAGGTGCTCGGCGATCTGACCTCGGCCGGGGTCGAGGCGGACGAGGCCGATGTGCGCCGCGCGCTCGAGGAGCAGACCGTCGAGGCGCGCCGCCAGCTTCTGGAAGTCAAATAATATGCCGATGGCGGCGGACGATATTGCCGCGCTGATCCGCGAGGGGATTCCCGATGCCGAGGTCGAGATCACCGATCTCGCCGGCGACGGGGATCATTATGCCGCGCGCGTCGTCAGCGCCTCCTTTGCGGGGATGACGCGCGTCAAACAGCATCAGGCGGTTTACGCCGCGCTCGGCGGCCGCATGGGCGGTGTACTTCACGCCTTGCAGCTGACCACTGCCGTTCCGAAATAACGGCCATAGATAGCCCACAGAGATTTGAGGAACCGGCGATGACCGAAGACGTGCATGCCCGCATCGATGCGGTGGTGAAGAACAATTCCGTCGTGCTGTTCATGAAGGGCAGCCCCTTGTTCCCGCAATGCGGCTTTTCGAGCCGCGCGGTGGCGATCCTCCAGCATCTCAATGTCGCGTTCGAAAGCGTCGACGTGCTGCAGGATCAGGGCGTGCGCCAGGGGATCAAGGCCTATTCGGACTGGCCGACCATCCCGCAGCTCTATGTCGGCGGCGAATTCGTCGGCGGTTCGGACATCATGATGGAAATGTACGAATCCGGCGAGCTGGCCGAACTGGTCGAAGGCTTCGCGAAGGCCGAATAACGGGTGAGGGCGGGGCGTCGCGAACGACGCACCCGCCCTGCTGAAGCGTGACTACGCTTGGTACGCGATTCATAATGCAGCGCGCGTGCCAGCCGGGCCGGTTGGCGGGAAAACTACCGATACGCTGGTTAACGGCGCTTTATCATGAGCGCCGGGTGTAAAATATTCCGACATTTTCGGACGGCTACCCACACCGTCACCCCGGCCTTGAGCCGGGGGGACGGGGGTGGTGCGCCTCCCCCTTGACCACGGCTGTAATCAATGCAATTACATCCGTAGTCATTAAGAGAGGATGTCGAGTCGTGGCGGAACGGATCAGCGATGCCGAACATGCCGTGATGGAGGTGTTGTGGGATGAATCCCCGCTCACCGCGCAGGAGGTGGCCGAGCGGGTCGGCCCCGATCGCGGGTGGAGCGTCAACACCGTCAAGACCCTGCTCGGGCGGCTGCTCGCCAAGAGCGCGGTCGCGCATGAGGAAGACGGGCGGCGCTATCTCTACCGCCCGGCGGTGCAGCGCGGTGATTATGTCACCGGCGAATCGCGCCGGCTGATGGATCGGCTGTTCGGCGGCAAGCTCACCCCGCTGGTCGCGCACCTTGCCGAGCGCGACCAATTGTCGGCGCAGGATATCGCCGAGATCGAAGCGCTGCTGAAGGCGCTCAAACAATGATCGCCTGGGCGGTGGAGGCGCTGCTCGCCTCGGCGCTGCTGATCGCGCTCGTGCTGGCGATCCGCATTCCCGTCCGCCGCGCATTCGGCGCGCCTGTGGCTTACGCCTTGTGGCTGTTGCCGGTGCTGCGGCTGATCCTGCCCCCCTTGCCCGCGACGCTGCGCGACGGCGTGGTGCCGCCGCTCGCCGCGCCGCTCCACGATATGGGGCGCGAAATGTCGGTGATGATCCTGCCGACCGCCGATGCGCCCACTGCGGCGACGCATTCGCTGGCGGCGCTGCTCGGGGCGGGGTTCGTCATGCTGTGGGGTGTTGGCGCGCTCGCGGTGATTGGCTGGCAGTTCGTGACTTATCTGCGCTTCCGCCACCGGCTGCTCGCCGCCGCCACCCCGCTCGACCAGATCGACGGGGTGACGATCGTGGCGAGCCCGGCGGCTGCCGGGCCGCTCGCCTTCGGGGTGATGCGGCGCTTCGTCGCCTTCCCGCGCGATTTCGCCGGCCGTTATGACGCGGGCGAGCGCGAACTCGCGCTGGCGCATGAACTGGGTCACCACGCGCGCGGCGATCTGATCGCCAATTGGGTCGCGCTGGCGGTGCTCGCGCTGCACTGGTTCAACCCGCTGGCGTGGTTCGCTTTCCGCGCGTACCGCGCCGATCAGGAAATGGCCAATGACGCGCGCGTCCTCGCCGGGCGCAGCGCGGCCGATCGCCACGCTTATGCCTGTGCGATCGTCAAGGCGGCGCATGGCGGGGCGATCGCCGCGGCCTGCCATTTGCATACGGTCGACGATCTCAAGGGGCGGCTGCGGATGCTCGCCACGCCCGCCACCCGTGCGCGGCTGCTCGCCGGCGGCGTCGGGGTCATCACGCTCGGCGCTGCGGCGCTCGGGCTTACCGCCACCGGCACCGCCGCTGCCGAACAGATGCGTACCCGCATGGAACGCGCGACCGGGATCGATATCGATGCGATCAAGCCGAGCGCGCTGCTGCGCCCGCCGCCGCCGGTGATGGCGGAGGCGCAGCCGGCCCCCGCCGCGACCCCCGCGCCGGGCGAGCATCGGCACCGCGTCGTGATCCAGAATGACGGCGAGACCCAAGTCTACGAAGGCGCGGACGCCGACGATTATATGGCCGCGCATCCTGCCCCGGTCCCGCCCGCTCCGCCGGCCGTAAGCGTGCAGGTGCCGCCGGTCCCGCCGGTGCCGCCGGCCTATTATGACCGTGAGGCGGCGCGCGCCGATCGCGAAGCTGCGCGGGCGATGCGGGCCGCGCCGGTCGTCT
>JAFKLV010000540.1 GCA_017304125.1 Sphingomonadales bacterium | reverse complement strand
AACTCAGCGCTAAGCGCCTCTTGCCCTGCGCCTGCCTCCCGATGGACCCCGGCTCAAGGCCGGGGTGACGGGGTGGAACCGGCTAACCCCGCCCATATCCCCCGCCGCCGGGAGTTTCGATCACGAAGCGATCGCCCGCCTCCAGCGCCACCTCGGCGCGCCCGCCGAGAATGTCGCGCGCGCCGCTATGCCGCTCGACCCATTGCGCGCCCTTCGCCCCGTCCGCACCGCCGGCCAGCCCGAACGGCGCGACGGTGCGGCGTGAGGCGACGATCGTCACGGTCATCGGCTCCAGCGCGGTGATCGCGCGCACCGCGCCATCGCCGCCGTGCTGGCGCCCCGCCCCGCCCGACCCGCGCCGGATCGCGAACGTGTCGAGCCGCACCGGATAGCGCAGCTCAAGGATTTCGGGATCGGTGATGCGGGTATTGGTCATATGCGTATGCACCGCCGAGGCGCCGTCGAAATCCGGCCCTGCGCCCGAACCGCCGCAGATCGTTTCATAATATTGGAAGCGATCATTGCCGAACAGGAAGTTGTTCATCGTCCCCTGCGAGGCCGCCTCCGCACCGAGCGCGCCGAGCAACGCGTTGCACACCGCCTGGCTCACCTCGGTATTGCCCGCCACCACCGCGCTGCCCGGCGGGGGCGAGAGGAAGCTCCCCTCGGGCATGACGATCGTCAGCGGCGCAAGGCAGCCCTCGTTGAGCGGCAGATCCTCCCCGACGAGGCAGCGGAAGGCATAGAGCACCACCGCACGCGTCACCGCCGGCGGGGCGTTGAAATTGCCCGCGCTCGCCGCGCTGGTGCCGGTGAAGTCGATCGTCGCAGCGCGGCTCGCATGATCGACCGTCACCTTGACCGCGATCCGCGCGCCGTCGTCCATCGGATAATCGAAGCTGCCATCGCTCAGCCGGGTGATGACGCGGCGAATGCTTTCCTCCGCATTGGCCATCACATGCCCCATATAGCCGCTGACCATCGCCCAGCCGCGCGCCGCGACCAGCGCGCGCAGCTCGACGATGCCGGTTTCGTTCGCCGCGAGCTGCGCCTTGATATCGGCGACATTGACGTCGGGGCTGCGCGCCGGCCAGCGCGCGCCGGCGAGCAGAGCGCGGAATTCGGCCTCGCGCAGCTCGCCGCCGTCGACCAGCAGGAAATCGTCGATCACCACGCCTTCTTCCTCAAGCGTGCGTGAGGTGGGCGGGGTCGAGCCGGGGGTCAGCCCGCCGATATCGGCGTGATGCCCGCGATTGGCGACGAAGAAGCGGATGTGCTGGCCCGCCGCGTCGAATACCGGCGAGATCACCGTCACGTCGGGCAAATGCGTGCCGCCGTTGAACGGATTGTTGAGCGCCACCGCATCGCCGGGCTTCAGCGTGCCGGCGCGGCTGGCGATCACCGCGCGGACGCTCTCCCCCATCGCGCCGAGATGGACCGGGACATGCGGCGCATTGGCGATCAGATTGCCCTCGGCGTCGAACAGGGCGCAGGAAAAATCGAGCCGTTCCTTCATGTTGACGCTGCTGGAAGTGTTGCGCAGCACCACCCCCATGCGCTCGGCGATGCCCATGAATTGCGCGTTGAACAATTCGAGCTGGACCGGATCGACCAGGGCCGGATCGTCACGCGTAGCGAGCGCCGCGGCGGCGTCGTGGTGGAGCAGCAATTCGCCAGCGCTGCCGACTTCAAGCCGCCAGCCCGGCTCGACCACGGTAGTGGCGATCGGCTCGCGGATCAGCGCCGGGCCGGTAATGCGGTCGCCGGGGCGCAGGGCGTCGCGATCATGGACCGGCGCGCGATGCTCGCGCCCGCCACTCCACAAGGCGATCGTCTCCAGCGGCGCCGGCGCATCGCCCACCCGCGGGGCCAGCACCGGCATCGCCACCGGCGTGCCGGGGACGATCGCCTCGACGATGACGCTTTCGGCGACGATCGCGCGATCGGGGCTGACGAAGCCGAAGCGTGCGCGATGCGCCGTCTCGAACGCCGCGCGCATCTCGGCCAGCGCACCGACCGGGACCGGCAGAGCGGTGTCGGTGCCGGCGTAGCGCAGCCCGACGCTGACCTCGCGCCGCGCGGCCGCATCATCGAGTTCGCGCACCGCATCATCGCCGAGCGTCTCCGCCAGCGCGGCGATCTCGGGCAGCAATGCCGCGTCGAGCGTGCGTTCGAGCGAGCGCTGGCGCATCGCCGCGCGATCGGCGAGCCCCATGCCATAAGCCGAGAGCACCCCGGCAAACGGGTGGATCAGGACGGTGCGCATCCCCAATGTCTCGGCGACCTTGCACGCATGCTGCCCGCCGGCACCGCCGAAACATTGCAGGGCAAAGCGCGTGACATCCTCGCCGCGCTCCAGCGCGACGCGCTTGATCGCGCCGGCCATATTGGCGACCGCGACGGTGAGGAACCCCTCCGCCACGTCGCGCGGCTCCTGCGCGCGGCCGGTGGCGGCGGCAATCTCCGCGGCGAGGTCGGCGAAGCGCGCCGCCACCGTGTCGCGGTCGAGCGGCTGGTCGCCGTCGGGGCCGAAGATCGCCGGGAAATGCCCGGGCTGGATCTTGCCGACGAACACATTGGCGTCGGTGATCGTCAGCGGCCCGCCGCGCCGGTACGACGCCGGCCCGGGATTGGCCCCGGCGCTGTCCGGCCCGACGCGGTACCGCGCGCCGTCGAAATGGAGGATCGATCCGCCCCCGGCGGCGATCGTCTCGATCGCCATCATCGGCACGCGCAATTCGACCCCGGCGACCTCGGTATCGAAGGCGCGCTCGAACTGGCCGGCATAGAGCATCACATCGGTCGAGGTGCCGCCCATGTCGAAGCCGATCACGCGATCGACGCCGGCCGCCTCGGCGGTGCGCGCCGCCGCGACCACCCCGCCGGCCGGGCCGGAGAGGATCGCATCCTTGCCCTGAAAGGCGCGCGCATCGGCCAGGCCGCCGCTCGACTGCATGAAGGCCAGCGGCGTCTCGCCCAGCGCCCCCGCGACGCGATCGACATAACGCCGCAGCACCGGCGAGAGATAGGCATCGACCACCGTGGTGCGCCCGCGCGCGACCAGCCCGGTGAGCGGGCTGACGTCATGACTGGCCGACACCTGCGCAAAGCCCGCCGCGCGCGCCAGCGCGGCGACGCGCCGCTCGGTCTCGGGGAAAGCCCAGGCGTGGGTCAGCGCGATCGCCACCGCTTCATATTCCCCGGCGTGGCGCGCGAACATCGCGCGCACCGCATCCTCGTCGAGCGGCACGAGCGTGTTGCCGGCGGCGTCGATCCGGCCGCCGATCTCCTCGACCGCAGCGTGGAGCGGCGCGGGCAAACGGATCGCGAGATCGAACAGCCGCGGCCGCGCCTGATTGCCGATCGTCAGCAGGTCGGCGAAGCCGGCATCGACCACCAGCAAGGTCCGCGCGCCCTTGCGTTCGAGCAAGGCGTTGGTCGCGACGGTGGTGCCCATCTTGACCTGATCGATCACGCCAGCGGGCAGCGGCGCGTCGCCCGCCAGCCCGAGCATCGCGCGGATGCCGGCGATCGCGGCATCGTCATAGCGTTCGGGGTTTTCGCTGAGCAGCTTGGCGGTGGAGAGCGTGCCGTCCGGCGCGCGTGCGACCACATCGGTGAAGGTGCCGCCGCGATCGATCCAGAACTGCCAGCGCATCGATCATCTCCAATTTATCTATAAATTATCAATGATACGACGATCGATCGTTGACAAGTCGTTTTTGATACGTGACCCTGCACGGCAAGAAACGGCAGAGGGGAAGACGATATGAAGCGTGCGATCGTCTCGTCGGCGCATCTCGCCGATGGCGCTGCGCCGGCGCTGTCGGAGCTCGAATTCAGCCTGACGCTCGCCGCGACCGCTTATCAGCGCTGGCTCGCGCGCTGTGCTTTGGCGGCGGGCGCGCAACTCTCGCCGATCGAGGTGCTGATCCTCCACACCGTCCGCCACCGCGATCGCCCCAAAAGGCTCGGCGACATCACGCTCGTGCTCGATATCGAAGATACCCACCTCGCCACTTATGCGATCCGCAAGCTGGAG
>JAFKLV010000539.1 GCA_017304125.1 Sphingomonadales bacterium | reverse complement strand
GGAGACTCATCAGCGCGCGCTATAGCGCATCGCACGCGCGGCGCACCTCATCGAATGCGGGAAAATCACGCGGACAAGTTTACGCCGTAAACTTTTTGATTGACGCGCGGCGCAAGGCGTGAGAAATCAATGTTAACAGTGATAATATAGAAAGCACCCGCATGCTTCGCCAGCTCAAATATGCCGTCGGCCCGCTGCTGCTCGATTCGCTCGGCGTGATCATCTTTGCGCTCCTGATGGCCCTCCATATCAATGTGATCGTCGCGACCTTGTGCGGGGCGACGATCGCGATCGCGATGGTCGTCAGCGATATCGTCCGGGGTAAGCCGGTGCCGGCAATGCAATGGCTCAGCCTTGCGCTGGTGGCGGTGTCGGCCGGGGCGACCTTGCTCACCCACGATCCACGCTTCGTGATGGCCAAGCCGACGGTGATCTATTGGGTGGTGGGATGCGCGATGCTGCGTCCCGGCTGGCTCAACCGCTATCTCGCGCCGGAGGATTTCGCGGTGGTCGGCGATCTGATGACCGCGTTCGGCTTTGCCTGGGCCGGGCTGATGTTCATCACCGGCATTGCCAATCTCGTGGTGGCGATCGCCTTCCCGGATCGCTGGCTGGCCTTTCTCGCGGTGTTTCCGATGGCCTCCAAGGTGGCGCTGTTCGTGGTGCATTTCGCCACGCTGAAGATCGTCGGGCGCCGCCGCGTGCGGGCCGCTACCGCGGCCGCCGCGGCCTGAGGGTTATTGCGGCTTCTTCAGCGTCTCATCCAGCGCCTTGGCGCTCCCCCCGACGATCGCCTCCGCCTGCGCGGCCACCGCGAGAAACTCGGCCTTGGACGCCGGCGTATAATTGCACCCGACGAACAGCGTCCTATTGGCGGCATCGGGCTTGGCATCGCCGCCGAGCAGCAATTCAAGCGCATTGTCGGTCGGGGTGAAGGCGCCGAGCATCGGCCCCTCCGCATCGTCGATGAAGTGATAATATTGCTCGGCGATGCGGATCGGGGCGCGTTCCATCTTCTGATCGCGGATGATCGCATCCGCCGTGTCGCGCGGCAGCTCCACCACCACCCACTGACTGAGGAACGACACCGTATCGACATCGCGCCCGAACACCTTGATCGGGCGGGCGAGACGATAGGTCCATAGCCCCAGCATACCGGGGTGCCCGTTGTCCGATAGCGGTTTGAGCCACGCCGGACGCTGCTTGCTGCTGAACAAGGCCTCGCCGAATGCGCTGAGCGTGGCGAGGTCGCCGCGGCACTCGATCGTCCGCTGCAGCGCCTCGGGCGACAGCTCGGGTTCCGCCGCGGCGGCCGGGGCAGCGAGCAGCAACATCAGGATCGCCGGGATGATACGCAACTGAAACTCCGCCATATATTCGTGGCGACCTAGCCGGATCATGTGGCCCACGCCACCCTTCAGGTCGTTGACAGCGACCTGTCCGCGCATCTACATCATGCATATGCATCATGAAGACGACTCGCTGACCGCGCTGCCCTGTATCTGCACCGCGCTGCGCAAAGCCTCGCGCGCGGTGACCCGCGCCTATGACGAGGTGATGGAGGGCGCCGGGATGTCGGTGGCGCAATTCGCGGTCCTGCGGAATCTCGCGCGGCACGGCGCCTTGCCGTTGAGCCGGCTCGCCGAACTGCTGGTGATGGAACGGACCACGCTCTATCGCGCGCTCGGCCCGATCGAACGGCACGGCTGGGTGACGATCGCTGAAGGGGAAGGGCGCGCCAAGATCGCGACGCTCAGCCCCGCCGGGGAGCAGGCGATCGCCGATGCCACTGCCGGCTGGGCCAGGGTGCAGACCGCGATGCTGCAACAGATCGGCGCCGACGACTGGCGCGAGCTTGAGGCGGCGCTGGGGCGGATCGTCGCCGCGACGCGGGAATGCGGCGCATGAGCCGGATGCTCCACCGCACCCGGCTGGTGCCGGCGCGCGTTCATATCGCGCTGGTCGTCGCGGCAACCTTCGTCGCGTTGCTGGTGTCGGCCGGGCTGCGCGCGACCCCGGGGGTGCTGATGCAGCCGCTGGAGCTGCATTTCGGCTGGGACCGCGCGACGATCTCCTTCGCCGCAGCGGTCGGCATTTTCCTTTACGGGCTGGTCGGGCCGTTCGCCGCGGCACTGATGATGTCGTTCGGGATCAGGCGGACGATGCTCGCCGGGCTGATGCTGATGGCCGGCGCGACCTTCGCCAGCCTGTGGATGCGCGAGCCGTGGCATTATGTGCTGAGCTGGGGCGTGATCTCGGGGATCGGCAGCGGGGCGGTCGCCTCGGTGCTCGGCGCGGCGATCGTCAACCGCTGGTTCGCGACGCGGCAGGGGCTGGTGATGGGGCTGCTGAGCGCCAGCACCGCGACCGGCGCGCTGGTCTTCCTGCCATTCCTTGCCTGGCTGTCGAGCGGGGGCGCGTGGCGGCCGGTGGTGATGGCGGTCAGCCTGGCCTGTCTCGCGCTGGTGCCGATCGTCGCCTTGCTGGTGCCCGAACGCCCCGGCGATATCGGCACCGCGCGCTTCGGCGAAGCGCCGGGCAGCGCGCCGCCCGCGCCGCTCAAACAGGCGGGCACCGCCGGGCTGGCGCTATCGGTGCTGCTGCGCGCCGGGCGGAAGCCCGTCTTCTGGTTGCTGTTCGGCACGTTCTTCGTCTGCGGGCTCACCACCAACGGGCTGGTCGGGACGCATATGATCGCCTTCTGCGGCGATCACGGCATCGCGCCGGTCGCGGCGGCGGGGCTGTTGTCGATGATGGGGCTGTTCGATCTCGTCGGCACCACCGCCTCGGGCTGGCTGACCGATCGTTATGATCCGCGCAAGTTGCTCGCGGTCTATTACGGGCTGCGCGGGCTGTCGCTCGTCGCGCTGCCGTTCCTCAGCTTCGACACGATGAGCCTGACGATCTTCGCGGTGTTCTACGGGCTGGACTGGATTGCGACGGTGCCGCCAACGGTCAAGCTCGCCAACAGCGCCTTTGGCGAACAGGAGGCGCCGATCGTGTTCGGCTGGATCCAGACCGGGCATCAGCTCGGCGCGGCGCTGGCGGCATTCGGCGCGGGGGTGATCCGCGAGACCACCGGGACGTATCTTCCGGCATTCGTTATTGCGGGCGCGACCGGAGTGATCGCCGCCGGGCTTCTGCTAGGCTGGGTTTCACACAAGCAAGTTCATGACCGGAGACAGATCGCATGACGAGCATCGCCGACCGCCGCCTTGGCTTTCGCAAGCTGCATGAAAGCGGCTTCTTTATCCTCCCCAATGCCTGGGACGGGGGCAGCGCGGTCCGGCTGGCCGCGCTCGGCTTTCAGGCGATCGCCTCGACTAGTTCGGGCGCGGCCTGGGCCGCGGGCAAGCAGGATGGCGAGCTGACCCGCGACGAGGTGCTGGCGCACCTCCGCCTGCTGGTCGCCGCGACCGATTTGCCGGTCAACGCCGATTTCGAAAACGGCTTCGCCGACGCGCCCGACGCGGTGGCGACGAACGTCAAGCTCGCGGTCGATACCGGCATCGCCGCGCTGTCGATCGAGGATTGGTCGGGGAGCGCGCTCTACGACACCAGCCTCGCGGTCGAGCGGATCGCGGCAGCGCGCGCGGCAATCGACGCGACCGACAGCCATGTGATGCTGGTCGGCCGTAACGAGAATTTCCGCGTGCCGGGGATGAGCACCGCGGACAGCATCGCGCGCGCGGTGGCCTATGCCGAGGCAGGGGCGGATTGCCTGTTCGTGCCGGTGATCGAGGATCGCGGCGCGGTCGCCGAGCTGATCGCGGCGGTCGCACCCAGACCGGTCAATGTGCTGGTCCACGATTATGACGGACGGATCGCCGAATTCGCCCAGCTCGGTGCGCGGCGTTGCAGCGTCGGCGGCAGTCTGGCCAAGGCGAGCTGGAATGCGTTCGATACGGCGGCCCGCACGCTGAAGGATTGCGCGCCCAAAATATAATCCACCCCGGTGCAGGCCGGGGTCTAATTACGATCCGCCCGATGCAGGACCCCGGCCTGCGCCGGGGTGGACAGAGATCTAGCCTTGATTTGCGGATGATTTTTTTAATTATTAAAA
>JAFKLV010000538.1 GCA_017304125.1 Sphingomonadales bacterium | reverse complement strand
GCATGACGGTTGCGCTTAGTCTTCTTCGGCGATTCGCACCTTCATCCCGTCCAGCGCGTCGCTGAACGGAATCTGGCACGACAGGCGCGAGGTCGCATCGCGATCGCTCGACGAATCGAGCAGGTCGTTCTCGTCCTCGCTCATCGGCGGCAGTTTGGCCGCAAATTCCGGGTCGACATGAATGTGGCAGGTCGCGCAGCTGCAGCAACCGCCGCACAATGCAAGGATTTCATCGATGCCGCCGTCGCGGATCACTTCCATCACCGACAGGCCTGTCTCGCCGTCCAGCGCGCGTTCTTCCCCATCCCGCGTTACGACGATAAGCTTGGGCATCATGGTCTCCGTGCAAAACCCCATCAGAATCGCATCGTCCCATGCCTGCCTTCGCGCGAGGCTGCAATGGGGCTGAACGAAGCACAGCTTCGATCGGGGATTGATGCACTAGGCGCAATCGAACCGAAATTCGCGGTCGCGCTGGCGCGTGTCGGCTATCCGGCGCCGCGCATTCGCGCCCGCGGTTATGTTACTTTGTTGCGCACGATCGTCGGTCAGCAAGTCAGCGTGAAGGCGGCGGATGCGGTGTGGCGCAAGCTGGAAGCGCAGATCGGCGACCCGACGGACCCCGCGGTGATCGCCCGCGCCAGCGACGAGGATTTGCGCGCCTGCGGCTTTTCACGGCAGAAATCGGGCTATGCGCGGAGTTTGGCGGATGAGGTGCTGAGCGGCCGGCTCGATCTCGATGCGCTGCCGGCGGACGATGAGGAGGCGATCGCCAGCCTCACGCGGGTGAAGGGCATCGGGCGCTGGTCGGCGGAAATCTATCTGCTGTTCGCCGAAGGGCGCGCCGATATCTGGCCGGCGGGCGATCTGGCGGTGCAGATCGAGGTCGGGCGGATTCTCGGGCAGGATGCGCGGCCTAGCGAGAAGCTGACCCGCGAGCTGGCGGAGGCATGGCGCCCGCATCGCGGCGCGGCGGCGATCTTCACCTGGCATCATTATGGCGCGGGTATCGACGCGGCGCCGGTGTGAGCTCGAAGGAAGCGATCCTATTCTCTCCCCTCCCTTGAACAAGGGAGGGGGCGGGGGTGGGTTGGCCTGCGGGGGCACCGCTCCGCGCGCCTCATACCCACCCACCCCCAGCCCCTCCCTTCACCAGGGAGGGGAGAAGAGAGAAGTCACCGCGTCGGGCGCCACACTTGCGTTTCGCAGATGAACGCGAAACAGCCCTTCACGTTGAGCGTGCCGTCGGCATTCCGGCTGACGATCGATTTGAATGTCTTGCCGCGGCGCGGATCGTAGATTTCGCCGCGCCAGTCGTCGCCCTTGTCGGTCAAACCGCTGATGATCTGCATCCCGAGCAACGGCCGCGTGCGTAGCGCCGGGTCGGGGTTTTTCACGTCGGCGGTCGCACCATTGGGGGTCGGCTTTACGATTGTCGCCAGCTTGCCACACATCGCTTTGCCGCATGTGCCGATCGCGACGATGCCCGATCCGTCCTCGGTCAGATAGCGGCCGGCGATCGGATCGGCGGCATAAGCCATTCCCGGCAAAGCCAGAAGTAGCGGGGCGACAAAAGCGGGCAGGGTAAGGCGCGTCATGCGGCGAAGATGCCCGTCGCGGCGGATCGGGACAAGCGGTTTGGATCATCCCTTCCGTCATACCAGCTCAAGCTCCCAGGCGAGATTGTCTCCGCTCTCGCAATCACGGTTGAACCGGCGCCTCCGCTCCCGCATTGAGGCGCCGATGACGCGGCCTGCCACCGATACGATGCGCTCACTTCCCGAAAGCCACGGCACGATCGCGGTGCCGCGCGGCGGCGGGTTCTGGCGCCGGTTGCTGGCGTTCATCGGGCCGGGCTGGCTGGTCGCGGTCGGCTATATGGACCCGGGCAATTGGGCGACCGACATCGCCGGCGGCTCGGCGTTCGGCTATACTTTGCTGTCGGTCATTCTGCTGTCGAACCTGATGGCGATCGTGCTGCAGGCGCTGGCGTTGTGGGTCTTGTGCGAGATCGCGATTATCGCCTGTGATCTCGCCGAGGTGCTCGGCACGGCGATCGCGTTGAAATTGCTGTTCAACCTGCCGTTGCTCGCGGGCGTGTGCGTGACGACGCTCGATGTGTTCCTGATCCTTGCACTGCAGCGTTACGGATTCCGCCGGCTCGAGGCGTTCATCGCCGCATTGTTGATCATCATCGCCGGCTGTTTCGCGCTGGAGCTCGCCTGGGCCGGGCCGGACTGGCGCGCCGCCGCGGCCGGGCTGGTCCCGACCGTCGAGATCATCCGCAATCCGGCGATGCTGTATATCGCGATCGGCATCCTCGGTGCGACGGTGATGCCGCACAATCTCTATCTCCATTCGGCGATCGTGCAGACCCGCGCCTTCGGCGAGAGCGAGAGCGAACGGCGCGACGCGATTCGGCTGGCGACGGTCGATTCGACCGTTTCGCTCGGGCTCGCCTTCTTCATCAACGCGGCGATCCTCGTGCTGGCGGCGGCGACCTTCCATGTCGCCGGGCGCACCGGGGTGGCGGAGATCGAGGAAGCGCACCGACTGCTCGCCCCGATGCTCGGAGTGGGGGCGGCGAGCACGGTGTTCGCGATCGCGCTCTTGGCGAGCGGGCAGAATTCCACCGTTACCGGCACGCTCGCCGGGCAGATCGTGATGGAAGGGTTCCTCGACCTGAAGCTGCCGATGTGGCTGCGGCGGCTGGTGACGCGGGCGCTGGCGATCGTGCCGGCGGTGGCGGTGATCGCATTGGTTGGCGATCGTGGGGCGACCCCGTTGCTGCTGCTGAGCCAGGTGATCCTGAGCCTGCAACTGCCCTTTGCGGTGATCCCTTTGGTCGCCTTCACCGGCAGCGCGAAAGTGATGGGCGCGCATGCCGCGCCGCGCTGGCTGACGGTTGCGGCGTGGGGGATCGCGGGGCTGATCGTCGCGCTGAACGCGATGCTGCTGTGGGGCGTGGTGTTCGGCTAGGCCACCAGCCGCGCCGCGATCGCGTCGCGCCGCGCGGCATCGACCCCCAGCACCTCCGCCGCATAACGTTCGACCCCACCGTGGCGTTCTTCGATCACGGCGAAGGTGGTACGCAGATAATCCGCCTCGACCGACATCAGCGCGACGATCGCCTCGTCGCTCATCTGCGGGCCATAGCGTTCGCGGATCGACGCGGCAGCGCTGGCGATACGGCGGGCGGGGTCGCCGGCGGTGTTGGTCAGCAGATAGTCGGCCATGATATCGTCGTCGCCGACCCCGAGCAGCCGATGGAGCAGCGCCGCCGCCACCCCGGTGCGGTCCTTCCCGGCGAGGCAATGCAGCAGGCTGGCGCCGTCGCGCGTCGCCAGCGCCTCGAAATAGAGCGTCAGCGAGCGGACCAGGATCGGGCGATAGGGCATCGACGCATAAAGCTGCGTCATCGCCGCGCGCGCTTCGCCGGCGGTGGCGATGCCGTGCCCGGCCTCCTCATGCGGGGCGAGCTGGATGCCGGCGGTCTCGCCGGGCGCGAACAGCACCAGCCCGTCGAAACCATCGTGGCGCAGGCACGGGGTCAGCGCGCGTTCGCTGTCGCCGCGCAGGTCGATCACGGTGGCGATGCCGAGATCCGCGACGCTCGCGAGATCGGCCGGGGTCGCCGCGCCATGCTGGCCGGAGCGCCACAGCATTCCGGTGCGCAGCCGGCCCGCCGGGGTGTCATAGCCGCCATAGTCGCGGAAATTATGGATGCCTACGAAGCTTAGCACACGATCGGTCATGCCGGCCGCGCTAGCCGATCGAAGCGACCTTGTCGTTACGCTTTGCCGTCGTCGCCGCGATATTTGATCTCGAGATAGCGTCCGCGCGTCGCCAGCGAATCGAGGTCGCCCTGCGCCAGTTCCTCGGACATCTGGCCGATCTCGCGCTCGATCAGTTCGAGCCCGTCGGTCAGTTGCCGGTCGGGGGTCTTGCCGTTGCGCGGCGTGCCGCGCAGCTCACGGGGGACGCGCTGATAGTCGCGGATGAATTCGGGCAATTGCTCGCCGACCAGCCGGCGGATTTCGCCGGTCGCCGCGGTTTCCTCGTGCAGCGCGGCGTGTACG
>JAFKLV010000537.1 GCA_017304125.1 Sphingomonadales bacterium | reverse complement strand
CTCGGCTGGGCGGTGTGGCTGATTGCCGGCTATGTCGCGCACAATCTTTCCGCGGGGGACGTGCTGCGCGCCTTCGGGCTCGGCATGATCACGATGTTCCGCGTGCTCGTGCTGATCGCGCTCGCCAGCCTGATCTGGGTGCCGATCGGGGTGTGGATCGGGCTGCGCCCGCGCTGGGCCGAGCGGCTCCAGCCGGTCGCGCAATTCCTCGCCGCCTTTCCCGCCAACGTGCTGTTCCCCTTCGCGGTGATCGCGATCGTCCACTGGCACCTCAGCCCCGACATCTGGCTGTCGCCGCTGATGGTGCTCGGCACGCAATGGTATATCCTGTTCAACGTCATCGCCGGGGCGAGCGCGATCCCCAACGATCTGCGCGAGGCCGCCGGCATGTTCGGCGTCAAGCGCTGGCAATGGTGGCGCAGCCTCGCGATCCCCGGCATCTTCCCTTATTATGTCACCGGCGCGCTGACCGCTTCGGGCGGATCGTGGAACGCCAGCATCGTCGCCGAGCTGGTGAGCTGGGGCAATCAGAAGCTCACCGCGACCGGGCTCGGCGCCTATATCGCGCAGGCGACCGCCGACGGCGATTTCCCGCGCGTGACGCTCGGCATCGCGGTGATGTCGATCTTCGTCATCGGGTTCAACCGGCTGCTGTGGCGGCCGCTCTATGCCTATGCCGACCGCCGTCTGCGGCTCGGCTGATCATTCGAGAGGAGACGCAAACATGGCCACCCTCGCCCGCCTCCCCGCCGCTGCCCCGCTCGTCAATGTCGCGGGGGTCCGCCATCATTATGGCAAGGGCACCGGCGCGCTGTTGGTGCTCGACAACGTCGATCTCACGCTCAACGAGGGCGAAGTGGTCGGGCTGCTCGGCCGCTCCGGCTCGGGCAAATCGACCCTGCTCCGCTCGATCGCCGGGCTGATCGCGCCGAGCGAGGGCGAGATCCGCTTCGAGCCGCAGCTCGACGGCAGCGCACCCAGCGTCAGCATGGTGTTCCAGACCTTCGCGCTGTTCCCGTGGCTCACCGTGCTGCAGAATGTGGAATTGGGGCTGGAAGCGCAGCGCGTTCCCGCCGAGGAGCGTCGCACCCGCGCGCTGGCCGCGATCGACCTGATCGGGCTCGACGGGTTCGAAAATGCCTATCCCAAGGAATTGTCGGGCGGGATGCGCCAGCGCGTCGGCCTTGCGCGCGCGATCGTGGTCAATCCCTCGCTGCTGCTGATGGACGAGCCCTTCTCGGCGCTCGACGTGCTGACCGCGGAGACGCTGCGCACCGATCTGCTCGATCTGTGGTCCGAAGGGCGGATGCCGATCAAGTCGATCCTGATCGTCACCCACAATATCGAGGAAGCGGTGCTGATGTGCGACCGCATCCTCGTCTTCGCCTCCAATCCGGGGCGGATCGCGGCGGAGATCAAGGTCGATCTGCCACAGCCGCGCGACCGGCTCGATCCGGCGTTCCGCGCTTTGGTCGAGGATATCTATGCGCGCATGACGGCCCGCCCCGCGGCGCAGCCGGCACGCGACGGGCTGTTCCCGGGCACGGGCATCTCGATGGTGCTGCCGGTCGTCTCGACCAACGCCCTCGCCGGTCTGATCGAGGAGGTCGACGCGACGCCGTTCGACGGCCGCGCGGCGATGGCCGACCTGTCCGATCAGCTCCAGCTCGAGATCGACGATCTGTTCCCGATGGCGGAAACGCTGCAGCTGATGCGGTTCGCCGATCTGTCGGGCGGCGATCTGCTGCTCACCCCGGCGGCGCGGCGCTATGCCGAGGCGGATACCGATGCGCGCAAGGCGATCTTCGCGCAGGCGCTGGTCCAGCATGTCCCGCTCGCCCAGCATATCCGCCGCATCCTCGACGAGCGCCCGAGCCACACCGCCCCCGCGCGCCGCTTCCGCGACGAGCTGGAGGATCATATGTCCCCCGATTATGCCGACGAGACGCTGCGCGCGGTGACGCATTGGTGCCGCTATGCCGAGCTCTTCGCCTATGACGAGGATGCGGACGAATTCAGCCTCGACAACCCGAGCTGAGCTAGCCCCCTCGCGCCCTTTTCCTGCCCCCCTCCCTTGTTCAAGGGAGGGGAGAAAGTGGGGCCATTCTTGATTCTGGAACAAATCAGGAATATATAGGCCGCACCGGCTATATCGCGCCTGCTCGCCACATTCGCCCACTAGGGATAGTGTTATCCCCAGAAAAAATCGGTGAGCCGATCCTTTTAGGCATTGGACGCGGGGGCCGCTCGGGTTAAGCTTCATCCGGTGGCAGGGACGTTGGGATTTTCCCGCCGTTCGCCGGGGGGCAGGTCATTGGGAAAACGACAGAAAATGCGTATGCCCAATTTTGCCGCAGTCGCATCGACGCGCCCGTTTCGGGTCCTCGCGCCGCTTCTCGCGCTGTCGCTCGCCGCGTGCGCGCATCAGGTGCCGTCGGCGGTGAATCATGCGGCGGATACGCCGGGGTTCCTGCTCGGCGTGTGGCACGGCTTCATCTTTCCGGTCGCGTGGGTGCTCTCGCTCTTCATGCCCGATGTCGCGGTCTATGCCGTGCCCAATAACGGCGGCTGGTATGACTTCGGGTTCTTCGTCGGGATCGTCTTCTTCGGCGTCGGCGCGCGCAAGACGCGCACCGTCACGGTCGTGAAATGGCGCAACCGGTGACGATCCAGGTCGCCATCATGTATGCGGTCGCAATGGTGCTGGCGCTGACCGGCGCGGGGCTGCTGCTCGCGCTGATCCGGCCGAGCGGGCCGGCCAAGGTCTATGTCTTCCGCATGACCGGGATCATGGCGCTCGCCGCCGGCGCGGTGCTGGCGATGAGTGCGACCGCGATGTGGCGCGGCGGGCTGACGTGATGCGCCGCTCCTTTGCCTTTCTTCCTATGTTCGAATTTCTCTCGGAGTAATCCCCATGCCCCTCCTGCAAGCCTCCAAACAGTACAAGCCGTTCGAATATCCGTGGGCGTTCGAATATTGGAAGCGTCAGCAGCAGCTTCACTGGCTGCCCGAAGAGGTGCCGCTGGGCGAGGATTGCCGTGACTGGGCGCAGAAGCTGACCGATCACGAGCGCAACCTGCTGACGCAGATCTTCCGCTTCTTCACCCAGGCGGACGTCGAGGTGCAGGATTGCTACCACGAGAAATACGGCCGCGTGTTCAAGCCGACCGAGATCAAGATGATGCTGACCGCGTTCAGCAACATGGAGACGGTGCATATCGCCGCCTACAGCCATCTGCTCGACACGATCGGCATGCCGGAAAGCGAATATGGCGCGTTCCTCGATTATGCCGAGCTGAAGGACAAGCACGATTACCTTCAGCGCTTCGGCGTCGAGAGCGACGAGGATATCGCGCGCACCTTGGCGATGTTCGGCGGGTTCACCGAGGGGGTGCAGCTGTTCGCCAGCTTCGCGATGCTGATGAACTTCCCGCGCTTCAACAAGATGAAGGGCATGGGGCAGATCGTCAGCTGGTCGGTGCGCGACGAGAGCCTGCATTGCGAGGGCATCATCCGCCTGTTCCACACCTTCGTGAAGGAGCGCGGCTGCCTGACCAAGGCGGTGAAGGACGATATCGCCGACGTGTGCCAGACGACCGTCCGGCTCGAGGACAATTTCATCGACCTCGCGTTCGAGATGGGGCCGGTCAACGGCATGGCGCCCAAGGATATCAAGAAATATATCCGCTACATCGCCGACTGGCGGCTGGGGCAGCTCGGGCTCAAGCCGATCTATATGATCGACGAGCATCCGCTGCCGTGGCTCACCCCGTTGCTCAACGGCGTGGAGCACGCCAATTTCTTCGAAACCCGCGCGACCGAATATTCGAAGGCGGCGACCCGCGGCCAATGGTCCGACGTGTGGGACAGCTTCGACACGCGCCAGAAGGCCAAGACCGGCAAGGCCGCGAACGAAGATGCCTCGGGCAGCGAAGGCGACATGTTCTCGGCGGCCGGCGTCGCCGCGGAGTGAGCCCGCGAGTGGCGGCGCGTGCCGCCCCTCGCTCGTTCGATTTCGCTGAACGCCAGGCGTAAAGCAGGAGGCGCCATAAAATCCGTTCGCCCTGAGCTCGTCGAAGGGCTGTCTTT
>JAFKLV010000536.1 GCA_017304125.1 Sphingomonadales bacterium | reverse complement strand
GTCGGGCTCAACGCGCAGAATGTGAAGGTGCTGGAGACCAACCTCACGGCGGCGCGCGATCGCTTTCAGGTCGGCGCCCTGACGCGGACCGACGTCGCGCAGTCCGAGGCGCGCCTGAGCCTCGCCCGCGCGCAGATGCAGACCGCGCAGGCCAATCTGATCGCCAGCCGTGAGAATTACGTCGAGCTGGTCGGCGAGGCGCCGGGCACGCTCGAACCGCCGCCGCCGCTGCCGCATTTGCCGGATTCGCCCGACACTGCGGTCGATGTCGCGCTGACCCAGAACCCGACCCTGCTTGCCGCGCAGCGCCAGCGCGACGCGACGCGCTATGACGTGAAGGTGGCGCAGGCCAGCCGCCTGCCCACCGTTTCCGTCGGCGCGGGGGAGAATGCCACCTCCTATCTCGGCTCGCTGGGTGCGGGCACCGGGCTCGGCGTGGGGCAGAGCGGCGCGTCGACCTCGGTCGGCGTCAACCTGCGCGTGCCGATCTTCCAGGGCGGCCTGCCGTCGGCGCAGATCCGGCAGGCGCAAGCCAATCGGTCGCAGGCGATCGAAAATGCCACCGCGGCCGAGCGGCAGGTGATCGCCGATACGCGTTCGTCCTTTGCGATCTGGCGGTCGGCGCTGCAGGTGATCCAGTCGTCGGAAGCCGCGGTCAGCGCGAATCGGCTGTCGCTGGAGGGCGTTCGCGCCGAAAACAGCGTCGGCAACCGCACGATCCTCGATATCCTCAACGCCGAGCAGGAATTGCTCAACAGCCAGGTCACGCTGGTGACGGCGCGCCGCGACGCTTATGTCGCGGGCTTCGCGCTGCTCGCGGCGATGGGCAAGGCGGAAGCACGCGATCTCGGGCTGGATGGCGGCCCGCTCTACAATCCGGCGGACAATTATAATGCGGTGAAGGGCCGGATTTCCGATTTCGGCACCGGCCCGGCACCCACGCCGATCGCCCCGACCACCGCCAAAGTGGCCCCGCAAAATGCCACGGTAACGCGGCCACTTGGCCCTGAACTCGATACACCTGTTGACAGAACCGCCCCGTTAACCACAGGTGAGCACGCACCAAACCGCTGATTGGAACGTCGCTTATGGGGGACGCTAGCGCCGAGCCGTCGATGGAGGACATTCTGTCCTCGATCAAACGGATCATCGCCGAGGAGGGAGAGGGGACTGTGCGCATGCGCCGGCCCTCGATTCGTCCCGTGCCGTCGGTTGTCCCGCCGCCGCCGAGCGAGGAGGCGGACGAGGTGCTGGAGCTGCGTCACTCTATGAGCACAGAATCCACGCCGATCGACACCCCCGCACCGCAGGTCGAGCCCAAGCCACAGGCCAAGCCCGCCCCCGAGACGATCGTTTCGCAGGAAACCGCGCAGGCGACTCGCGGCGCGCTCGATGCGCTGTCGCGGCTGCTGGTGAAGCCCGAGCCGAATACCGACGGTACGCTCGAAGGGCTGGTGCGCGAAATGCTCCGCCCGATGCTGAGCGAATGGCTCGACGCCAATCTGCCGGCGATCGTCGAATCGGTCGTCGCGCGCGAGATCGCCAAGATCACCAATTCGGGGCGCTGACCGCGACGCGCGGGAGATTGTAGCAGAGGTTACGATCTGCTCTATCTGCCGGCATGAAAGCACTTCTTGCCGCGAGCCTGCTCGCCTCCGCCGCCATCGTCGCCGCGCCTGCCGATGCGCGTCCGCTGACCATCGATGACGTCACCATGTTGTCGCGCGTCGGCGCGCCGACCGTGTCGAAGGACGGGCGCTGGCTCGTCTGGTCGCAGCGCGAGACCGATCTCGCGGCGAACAAGGGGCGTTTCGCGCTGTGGAAGCTCGATCTTTCCAGGCGCGGCGCGCGGCCGGAGAAGCTGTCGACCGATTCGTCGGCCAACGACAATGATCCGCAGATCATCGGCGACACGGTCTATTTCTCATCCAACCGCGGTGGTGAGGATGCGATCTGGGCGATGCCCGTCGCGGGCGGCGCGGCGCGGCGCATCACCGATTTCAAGGGCGGCTTCAACGGCTTCAAGGTCGCGCCGGGCGGCGATCATGTGGTCGTCTGGGCCGATCGCAAGCCGGGCGCGCCGTCGCTCGAACTGCCGATGGAAAAGAAGGACCCGAATGCCGGCGAGGGCCGGGTCTATGATCAATTGTTCGTTCGCCATTGGGATACCTGGGCGGATGGCACGCGCTCGCAATTGTTCGTGCTGCCGCTGTCGGCCAGCGGGGCGCCGGGCAACGGCAAGGCGATCGTCGGCGCGCTGGTCGGCGATACGCCGTCCAAGCCGATGGGCGGGGGCGAGGAAGTGGCGTGGTCGGCCGATGGCCGCACCGTCTATTTCGCGATGCGCGAGGCCGGGCGGATCGAGCCGCTGTCGACCAATCTCGATATCTTCGCCGCGCCGGCCGATGGCAGCAGCGCGCCGATCAACCTGACCGCCGACAATAAGGCGACCGACAACCAGCCGACCGTCTCGCCCGACGGGCGCACGCTGGCGTGGTTCGCGATGCGCCGGCCGGGCTATGAAGCCGATCGTCAGGTGCTGATGGTTCGCGATCTGGCGAGCGGCAAGGTCAGCGCCTTGACCGAGAAATGGGATCGCTCGATCGGGTCGATCGCCTGGGCGCCGGATTCGAAGTCGCTCTATGTCACCGCCGAGGATACGCAGGAAAATCCGTTGTGGCGGGTCGATGCGCGCAGCGGGCAGGTCACGCGGCTGACGCAGCAGGGCAATGTCTCGTCGGTCACCGTGATGCCGGCCGGCGGGGTGATCGTGGCGATCAACAGCCTCACCGCGCCCGACGATTTCTATCGCGTCACCGGCAAGGGCGCGCCGGAGCGGCTGACCTCGGTCAATGCCGCCAAGCTGGCCGGCGTCGACATGCCGGAGGTGTCGCGCTTCAACTTCAAGGGCGCGAACGGCGATACCGTGTGGGGCTATGCGGTGAAGCCCTATGGCAGCACCGGCAAGGTGCCGGTCGCTTATATGGTCCACGGCGGGCCGCAGGGATCGTCGAACAACAGCTGGTCGTATCGCTGGAATCCGGCGGTATTCGCCGGCGCCGGCTATGGGCTGGTGGCGGTCGATTTCCACGGGTCGACCGGTTACGGGCAAGCCTTCACCGATGCGATCCGCAACAATTGGGGCGGCTGGCCGCTGGAGGATCTGCAAAAGGGCCTCGCCGCCGCGACCGGGAAATATAGCTGGCTCGATGCCGACAACGCCTGTGCGCTCGGCGCCTCCTACGGCGGCTATATGATGAACTGGTTCGCCGGCCAGTGGCCCGATCGCTTCAAGTGCATCGTCCAGCATGACGGTGTGTTCGATGCGCGCGCCATGGCTTATGAGACCGAGGAATTGTGGTTCGACGAGTGGGAACACGGCGGCAAGGCTTATTATGAAGACCCGGCCGCGTTCGAAAAGTGGAACCCGGTCAATTACGTCGACAAGTGGAAGACCCCGATGCTGGTGATCACCGGCGAGAAGGATTTCCGCATTCCCTATACCCAGGGGCTTGCCGCCTTCACCGCGCTCCAGCGGCGCGATGTGCCGTCGCGGCTGCTGGTCAATCCGAACGAGAACCACTGGGTGCTGAAGCCGCGCAATTCGCGGCAATGGTATCGCGAGGTGCTCGGCTGGATGGACAAATGGACCGGGAAGGCGCGGTAAAAGGCGATCCTGTCGCGCCCGGAAACCCCGTCACCCTGGCTCAAGGCCGGGGTGACGGATCCGGGTTCCGATGCGCCCTTTTCATCGGCTGTTCATCTCGCACCGGGTAGTTGGAAGCGCATAATCGGTATCCGATCCGCGCACGATCCAAGCTCCCTTCGTAGCGCGCTTTCGGGGCGGTCCTCCTGTTCGGGGCCGCCCTGTTTGCTTTTAGACTTAAGCGCGGCTTTTCTTTTGCCGCTCCCCCGGTAAAGCCACCGGGATGACCGAATTGCCCAAGACCTTCGACCCTGCCGCCATCGAATCGCGCTGGTATGCGCATTGGGAGGATAACGGCCTGTTCCGCCCCGACCGCCCGGGCGCGGAGCCGTGGACGATCGTCAACCCGCCGCCCAACGTCACCGGATCGCTGCATATCGGGCATG
>JAFKLV010000535.1 GCA_017304125.1 Sphingomonadales bacterium | reverse complement strand
GGCCCGCATCATCGCGGGCGTCGCGCGGCTGGTGCGCGATGTCGGCAGCGATCTCGGGCTGACGATCGCGTGGCGCGCCACGGGCGGCGTGTGCGACGGCAACAATATCGCGGCATGCGGCGTCCCGGTGGTGGATACGATGGGCGCGCGCGGCGGGGCGATTCATTCGGGGGAGGAATTTTTGATCGTCGACAGCCTGCCCGAGCGCGCCGCGCTTTCCGCCGTCACGATGTTGCGCATCGCGGAGGGGCGGCTGTGAGCTTCGTCATCCGCGCCGCGACCGAGGCCGATCTGCCGCATCTCTACGAAATGGCCAAGCTGACCGGCGGCGGCTTCACCAACCTGCCGGCCGACCGCCGCGCGCTCAAGGCCAAGCTCGAACGCAGCAGCGCCGCCTTTGCCCGCACCGAGGGGCCGCTCGACGACGAATCGTTCGTGCTGATCCTCGAAAATACCGCGACCGGGGAGGTGCGCGGCACCTGCCAATTGTTCACCCAGGTTGGGCAGCGCCACCCGTTCTACAGCTATCGCCTCAGCACGCTGACCCAGCATAGCGACCAGCTCGGCCGCACCTTCCGCGCCGAAATGCTGTCGCTGACCACCGATCTGGAAGGATCGAGCGAGGTCGGCGGCTTGTTCCTCCACCCCGGCGAGCGCGCCGGGGGGCTGGGCATGCTGCTCGCGCGCAGCCGCTATCTGTTCATCAGGATGCACCGCCAGCGCTTCGCCGATCGCATCCTCGCCGAATTGCGCGGGATCATCGACGAGGCGGGCGGATCGCCCTTCTGGGACGGGCTCGCCGGGCGCTTCTTCGGGATGAACTTCCAGGATGCCGATCAATATAATGCGATCCACGGGCATCAGTTCATCGCCGATCTGATGCCCAAGCACCCGATCTACACCGCGATGCTGTCCGAACACGCGCGCGCCGCGATCGGCCTGCCCCACCCCTCCGGCCGCGCCGCGATGCGGATGCTGGAGAATGAGGGGTTCGCGTTCGAAAATTATATCGACATCTTCGACGGCGGCCCGACGATGACCGCGCGCACCGACAATGTCCGCTCGATCCGCGAGGCGCGCGAATGCCCGGTGATCGCGGTCGATCGCGAAGGCGGCACCCCGGCGCTGATCGCGCGCGGCACGCTGGGCGATTTCCGCTGCGCGCTCGGCACTGCGCGCGAGGTGGCCGACGCGATCGTGCTCGATGCCGACAGCGCCAAGGCGATCGGCGCGCAGGAGGACGGGAAAGTCACCTATATGGCGCGCGCGTGATGCGCGAGATCAACTTCGACGGGCTGGTCGGGCCGAGCCACAATTATGCCGGGCTGAGCCCCGGCAACCTCGCCGCGACGCGCAACGCCGGGCATGTCGCGCACCCGCGCGCCGCCGCGCTGCAGGGCATCGCCAAGATGCGCGCCAACCTCGCCTTGGGGCTGGCGCAGGGCATCCTGCTCCCGCATCCGCGCCCCGATCATCGCTGGCTCGCCGCGCTGTCGACCGATTATGCCGGCGCCGCACCGCATCTGCGCGCGCGGGCGCTCTCGGCCTCGGCGATGTGGGCGGCCAATGCCGCCACCGTGTCCCCGGCAGCGGACAGCAGCGACGCGCGCTGCCACCTGACCGTCGCCAACCTCGTCACCATGCCGCATCGCAGCCACGAATGGCCCGAGACGCTGGCGCAACTCCGCCTCGCCTTCGCGCATCCCGCATTCGCGGTGCACGGCCCGGTCCCCGCCCCGTTCGGCGACGAGGGCGCGGCCAATCACATGCGGCTCGCCGCGGATCATGCCGCGCCGGGGGGCGAGATCTTCGTCTATGGCGAGCCCGGCGGCCCCTTCCCGGCGCGCCAGCATCGCGAGGCGAGCGAGGCGATCGCGCGGATGCACCGGCTCGATCCGGCGCGCACCCTGTTCGTCGAGCAATCCCCGGCGGCGATCGCCGCCGGCGCGTTCCACAATGACGTCGTCGCGGTGGCGAACGAACGCACCCTGTTCGCGCATGAGGAAGCATTCGCCGACAAAGCGGGTTTCTATGCCCAGCTCCGCACGGCGCTGCCCGAGGTGGAGATCGTCGAGGTGCCGGCCGATCGCGTCAGCCTGGCCGATGCGATCCAATCCTATCTGTTCAACGCCCAGCTCGTCACCCCGGCGTCGGGCGCGCAGACGCTGATCGTGCCCGGCGAAGCGCGCGACAATCCGCGCGTGTGGGATTGGCTACAGTCGCATGTCGCCGGCAACGGCCCGATCCGCGCGGTCGAGGTAGTCGATGTCCGCGAATCGATGGCCAATGGCGGCGGCCCGGCGTGCCTTCGCCTGCGGGTCGTCGCCGATCCGGCGACGGTCGACCCGCGCTTCATGGTCGATGCGGCGAAGCTCGACCGCATCGCCGCAGTGGTCGACGCGCACTGGCCCGATAAGATCGCGGCCGATGCGATCGACGATCCGGCGCTGATCGCGCGGATCGAAGCGGCACGGCGCGCCTTGCTCGATGCGCTCGATCTGGGGGTATTGGCGGGCTGATACGACCGTCCCCCGCCTTGCGCCGGGGTGACGGAGACCGGTTATTCCCCGTCGGCTTCCTCGGCGACCAGCAGCGCCGGATCGATTTCCCGATCGAATGACACGCCAACGCGGCCCGCGGTCTGCCACGCCACGCGACCCGCAACCCAGCCGATCCCGGCCAGTTCGACCTCGATCGCCGCGTCCGGCGCGATCGCGCGCGGCAGCTCCGCCATCAGCCCGCCGGCCGAAACGTTGCGGATACCGACCTTCATCGCGCTGGCCGCGCCCGCGATGCGCAGGCGGGCGGCGACGTGGACGCTTTCACGTCCGCGCCGGCTGCCGTCCGCGGGTTTCGCGTCGGCAAAGACGTTCTTGCCGAAATGCTTCATCGTCACGTTAATACGTCGCCAAATCTTGCGGAATTACAAACACGCTCCCTATCGCGCGTTCAATCTTCGCGCGAGACCTTTTCCTGGCGCTCATGCTGTTCCTGCGCCTCGACCGTCATCGTCGCGATCGGCCGGGCCTCCAGCCGCCCGAGGCTGATCGGTTCGCCGGTCACTTCGCAATAGCCATATTCACCCTCGTCGATGCGGNNTGCGGCGCAGCGCCGCCTCGATCTTGGAAATCAGCTTGCGCTGCCGGTCACGCGTGCGCAGCTCGATCGACCAATCGGTCTCGCTCGACGCACGATCGTTGAGATCGGCCTCACGCAGCGAATCGACCTGCAGCTGCGAAAGCGTGCCCTGCGACTCGCGCAGAATCGCTTCCTTCCAATTGAGCAACTTAGCGCGAAAATAGGCTTGCTGCCGTTCGCACATAAAGGGCTCGTCAGGGTGCGGTCGATAGCCATCGGAGTCGTTGGAGGCGTTCGGACTGCTGCCGCCGTCCTCCATTCGTTCATACGCGGTCGCCATCAAGCTTCTCCCCGTCCGCGCTGGTGTTTTGCTCCACCGCGCGTTGTCCGTGGCGCGCCTATAATCGGGTGCCGGACAGCAAACAAGCGACCATGAATCGTCACGCGCTCATCTCTGCCATTCTGAGGCTTTCCCGCCGCTGAACCGAGATCCGGCCGCCGTTGCGCGGCCGAAACTGTCTCGCATTGAAACGTTTACCAACCTTCCGGTGCGTTTGCCGCCTAGTGTTGCGCAAATACGCGTTTAATCATGGTTACCGCGCTTGAACTTAAACCTTTGCTTTGCACTTTCTGCGCTAGCGGGGGCGCACATTGTGCGTAAGGGCTGCGGAGACCGTTCTTCGCCGGGAAGATAAGAGAGAAGAACCATGTCGGTGCGGATGGCTTTGGTGAAACTTGCCGCGTGCACAGCGGGCGGCGCATTGATCGGCGGCGGCGCAGTGCATGTCGCGGAGAATGCCAAACCGCGCACCGAGTTCAGCAAGAAGAAGGTCGCGCACAAGCCCGTGCGCCGCCCGGTCGAGCGGGTTCTGCCGGTGGCGCGCGTGCGCCCGGCGCCGGCCTGCCCGCCCTCGGTGGTAACGGTGGCGACGCAGGCGCCCCCGATCGCGCTGCCGGCCGCGCCGATGATCGAGACCAGCGCCCCCGCCGCGCCCCCGGTGGTGTTCGGCGGCAGCGGCGGCTGGGGCGGGTTCGGCGGCGGCTTCTTCGCCGGCGGGTTCTTCGGCGGCAGCGGCGGCGGATCGAGCGGAATCGTGATCTCCTCCACCTCCAGCACTAGCGGCGGCTCGACCTCCAGCTCGACCTCGTCGGGCGGATCGGGGGGCTCGTCGACCTCCTCCTCGACCGGCGGCTCCTCCACCTCGACCTCGTCGGGCGGGTCGTCCAGCTCAACCTCGACCGGCGGGGTGAGCAGCACCTCCTCGACATCCACCTCCAGCGGCAACGTCAGCAGCACATCCTCGTCGAGCGGGAATGTGTCGACCTCGACCTCGTCGAGCGGCAACGTGTCGACCTCGACCTCTTCAAGCGGCAACGTGTCGACCTCGACGTCATCCAGCGGCAACGTTTCCACCTCGACCTCGTCGTCGACCTCCTCCTCGTCTTCATCCTCCACCTCGTCGTCGACCTCGTCGAGTAGCAGCTCGAGCGGCGGCTGGTCGTCGAACGGCGGGTGGAGCTCGACCGGCAGCAGCGGATCGAGCAGCGGCAACCCCACGCCGGTGCCCGCGCCGCCGATGGTCCTGCTGTTCGGCGCGGCGGCGGCGGCGCTGGTCGCGCGGCGGCGTCTCGCGCGGAAAGCTGCTCAAGCCTAACCCGCGCTTGCCTCCCCTCCCGGCCCCCGCCATAGCGCGGGGATGCACGATATCCGCCTGATCCGAGAGAATCCGTCCGATTTCGACGCCGCGATGGCGAAGCGCGGCAAGGGGGCGGAAAGCGCCATCATCCTCGACCTCGATCGCCGCCGGCGCGAGGCGATCACCGAATTGCAGGTCGGGCAGGCGCGCCGCAACGAAGCCTCGAAGGCGATCGGCGCGGCCAAGGCGGCGAAGGACGAGGCCACCGCCAGCGCGCTGATGGCCGAGGTGGCCACGCTCAAGCAGCGGCTGCCCGAGCTGGAAGCGGAGGAAGCGCGGCTCGGCACCGAGCTGGATGATCTGCTCGCCGCGCTGCCCAATATTCCGCTGCCCGACGTGCCGGCGGGCGCCGACGAGAATGAAAACCAGCTCGTCCACGAGCGCGGCACGCGGCGCGATTTCACCTTCGAGGTGAAGGAGCATGATGCGATCGGCCCCGCGCTGGGGCTCGATTTCGAGACCGGCGCGCTGATCGCCGGCGCGCGCTTCACCTTGGTGCGTGGGCAGATGGCGAAGCTCAACCGCGCGCTCGGCCAGTTCGGGCTCGACACGCTGACCCGCGCGCACGGCTATGAGGAAGTCGCCCCGCCGCTGCTCGTGCGCAGCGAGTCGATGTTCGGCACCGGGCAGCTCCCCAAATTCGCCGAGGATCTGTTCGAGACCATCGATGGCCGCTGGCTGATCCCGACCGCCGAGGTGAGCCTGACCAATATCGTCCGCGAGCGCATCCTCGCCGCCGACGAGCTGCCGCTGCGCTTCACCGCGCTCACCCCCTGCTTCCGCTCCGAGGCGGGCGCGGCGGGGCGCGATACGCGCGGCTTCATCCGCCAGCATCAGTTCGAAAAGGCCGAGATGGTCTCGATCGTCCCGCCCGAACAGTCCGAGGCGGAGCATGAGCGGATGACCGCCGCGGCGGAGGATGTGCTGACCCGGCTCGGGCTGCCGTTCCGCCGGATGAAATTGTGCACCGGCGACATGGGGTTCACCGCCGCGCGGACCTATGACCTCGAAGTGTGGCTGCCCGGCCAACAGCGCTATCGCGAGATTTCCTCCTGCTCGACCTGCACCGATTTCCAGGCCCGGCGGATGAACGCGCGCTACCGGCCGGAGGGCGAGAAGGCGACGCGCTTCGTCCATACGCTCAATGGCTCCGGGCTGGTGGTCGGACGCATGATCGTCGCGATCCTCGAAAATTATCAGCAGGAAGACGGGTCGGTGTGGGTGCCGGAGGTGCTCCAGCCCTATCTCGGCGGCCTCAACCGGCTGGAGCCGCGCTGATTTGCCCCTGGCCTCCCCTTTCACCGTCATTCCCGCGCAGGCGGGAATCCATTCTGGCTGGCGGCGCGGCTCTTTCGTCGACCTGCGCGAATGGATTCCCGCCTGCGCGGGAATGACGAAATCTTTGAGGTGACGCCCAAATCATGCGCATCCTGCTGACCAACGACGATGGCATTCACGCACCGGGCCTTGCGGTGCTGGAACAGATCGCCCGCGCCTTTTCCGACGATATCTGGATCGTCGCCCCGGCCGAGGAGCAATCGGGCGCCGGGCGTTCGCTCACTTTGTCGCGCCCGTTGCGGCTGCGGCAGTTCGACGCGCGGCGCTTCGCGGTCGCCGGGACGCCGACCGACGCGGTGCTGATGGCGCTGACCGAGCTGATGCCGGCCAAGCCCGACCTGATCCTCTCCGGGGTCAATCGCGGCGCCAATCTGGCCGAGGACGTGATGTATTCGGGCACCGTCGCCGCGGCGATGGAAGGCGCGATGGCCGGCATCCGCTCGATCGCGCTCAGCCAGCGCTATGCGGCGACGGGCATGGGCGACGAAGTGTCGTTCGCCACCGCCGAATATTGGGGCGAACGCGCGCTGCGCCCGCTGATCGACGCACCGTGGACGCCCGGGACGGTGATCAACGTCAATTTCCCCCCGGTCGCCCCCGATGCGGTGAAGGGGATCAGCGTCGTGCGCCAGGGGATGCGCGATTACGGCCGCGCGCGGCTCGAACCGCGCACCGATCCGCGCGGCTTTCCCTATTACTGGCTGTCGCTGGGCCGGATCGAGCATGAGCTGGTGCCGGGCACCGATCTGGCGGCGGTGGCCGACGGCTATGTCACGGTCACCCCGCTGCATCTGGACCTGACGCACCACGCCTCGCTACAAGCGCTGGCGAACGCGTATCTGTAGGAGGTTGGTGATGCGGCGGCTGAGCGCGGTGGCGACCTCATTGCTGCCGGGGCTGCTGCTTTCCGCCTGCATCCCGCACGTCGACCGCCCCTATCCGTCCGCGCCACCGCCGCGTCGCGCCGATTATCCGCCGCCCCGGCCGCAGCAGCCACCACCGCAGCGCCCGCAACCGCAATCGCAGCCGCAACCCCGCTCTCCCGTCCAGCAGCTCCCCGCGCCGCGCCCGGCGTGGGAGACACGCGGCGCCG
>JAFKLV010000534.1 GCA_017304125.1 Sphingomonadales bacterium | reverse complement strand
GGGTGGGGGAGCGGGCCGGTGCCGCACGAAATGACCCGAAGGGGCATTTCCAAACAGATTCTCAGGCATAACCGCGCCGCGCGGCGAGGCGGCGCAATTCCTCGTCGCGCCCCGGCGCGAGCCGCTCGACACGGCGCTGATAGGCGGCAACCAGCGCCGCATCGGCATGATCGGGCGATCCTGAATCGAACGGCGGATCGGGATCATATTCGAGGCTGAGCTGGACCAGCCGGGCATGCGCCTCGCCGCGCACCAGCGCCATCAGCCGAAAGGCGAAATCGATCCCCGCGGTGACCCCGCCCCCGGTCACGCGATTGCGATCGACCACCACGCGCTCCGCCACCGCGGTCGCGCCGAACAGCGGCAGCATGTGGCGCTGGCCCCAGTGGCAGGCGGCGCGATAGCCCTCCAGCAGCCCCGCCGCGCCGAGCACCAGCGAGCCGGTGCACACGCTCGTCACCCATTGCGCATGCGTGCCGACATGACGCACCCAGTCGATCGTCGCATCGTCGGCGATCGCACCGTTGATGCCCAAACCGCCGGGAACGCACAGGATATCCGCCGCGGTCACCTCATTGAAGGTCGCGGTGGGGAGGATCGCGAAACCGGCGTCGGTCGGCACCGCATCGAGCGTCGCGGCGACGAGATCGATATGCGTCCCCTCCCCCATCCGCGACAGCACCTGCGCCGGCCCGGTCAGATCGAGCTGTGTGACGTTGGGAAACAGCAGAAAGGCGATACGCATCGGGTCACGGCTCCTCTCGTCATGCGAAGGTCGCCCAGGCGCGCGGCGGGAGTCATGTCGCGCTCCCTCGTGGTACTCCACGGCTACGCCAGTCACGCGACACGGCGAGGTTAGCGCGAAATCATGATACGGGCCAGAGCCTCGGCCACCCCGGTCACCCCGGCTCAACGCCGGGATGGCGAAGCGCGTGGGGTCAGGGAGCCGAATACCGACCGGTTTGCCCGTTCAGTTCGGCAGGTCCGGGTTGGCCTCTTTGGCGCGCGCGCGCGATTCCGCCCGCGCACGATTGGCGTTCTGCACGAAGCAGCCGGTCGCCCCGCCGGGGCCGACCGTCGAGCAGCTGCCGACCCCAGTGCCGCTGAGATCGTCCTGACCCTTGATGCGCGCCGCCCAGGCGGCATTTTCGGGGGTCACCTCGAAATTGCGCAATTCCTTCGGGATGCGGAATTGTTCTTCGGCCGAGCGGCGGACGCACACCGCGACCTCTGCCCCGTCCTTGTTGGTCGGGCAGCGCTGGTTGCCGTAGAGCGTGATGACGCCATTGACCGGCGCGGCATGCGACACCTCCGACTGGACGGTCTGCTGGCTGACGCGCGGCGCGCCGGGCAGCGCCACCTCGCGCGCCGAGGGCGGCGGGATGATCAGCGGCGGCGGGGCGGGCTTGACGTCGGCGGTTCCGGCCCCGGTGGCAGCTTCCTGCGCAGACAGCGCCGCCGGGGTCAGCAGCAGCGCGGCGATGATCATCGTGCGGGACAACATCTTTCCCTCCCGTCAGATACGCTTGGCGGTGGCGATGGCGACACGGCAACCGAGCCGGATCGCGGCAGAAAGCAGCGGATAGGCCGGCGCGTCCTCCGCCCCGCTGGCGAGCGCGGTCTCGCGATGCTCGACCTCCTCGGCCTGAAAGGTGCGGACCGCATCGGCCAGCTCGGGATCGTCGTTGCCGAGAACACCGAGCTGCTCCTCATAATGTTTGTCGATTTCGGTTTCCACCGCGGCGGTGCAGGCCATCGCCGCCTCCGGCCCGATCGCCGCTGTCACCGCGCCGAGCGCGAAGCCGGCAACGTTCCAGAACGGCTGGAGCAAGGTCGGGCGCACCCCACGCTCGGCGATCAGCCGATCGAAAAAGGCGCGGTGGCGTTCTTCCTGCAGCGCCATGCCGCTGATCTTGCGCGCCGCGGGCGAGCGATGCCCCATGATCGCGAGTTGCCCCGCATAGATGCGGGTCGCGCCATATTCGCCAGCCTGATCGACCCGGATCATCGAATCGATCGCGCGGCGACGGTCTCCCGGTTTCCAGCTCACGCGCGCCTCCTGATGAGCCACGCGATCACCGCCGCGCCGCCCAATGAGAAGATCGCATTATAGCCCGCGAGCGAGATGCCGAACATCTTCCATTGCGCCGCGTCGCACCGCACGACCGGCGCGGCGAGAATCCGGCGCAGCATCTCGTCGGTGCTGATGCCGGCGCCGCTCACGCTGGTCGAGCAGGCGGTGATCCCCTGCCACCAATGATATTCGACCCCGGCGTGAAAGATGCCGATCAGCCCCGAGACCGCGATCAGCGCGGCGGCGCCGGCGATCAGCGTCAGCTTCACCGAGCGCCCCGGGACGATGAACGCCAGCGCCGCGGCAACCACCGCCGCATAATGCGGCCAGCGCTGCCAATGGCACATCTCGCACGGCACGAGGCCGCCGATCAGCTGCGACCCCCAGGCGCCGGCCAGCAGCGCTGCGGGGAGAAGGAGCGCAATCGCGCGGGCCTGAAATTGCGAACGGGTCATGAGACGGGTCACTTGGCCGCGATGTCCTTCGGGTCTTTCCAATCCTTCTGCACCGCCGCGGTGGTGGCGGCCACCTGCGTCGGGCCGCCGAGCCGCGCGATCGCCTTGAGCGCGTACCACAGCTGGAAGTCGTTGATCTTTTCCTTCTTGAGCTGATCCACCGTCATCGAGAAGCGCGGATCTTCCTTGGTGTCCTCTTCGAGCACCTTATTGTCGGTCTTGACCTCGTTGATCAGGTGGCGGCGCAGATCGGCCTCGCGGAACACCGGACGCGCCTTGTAATCGGGGTCGGAGAGCTGCGGCACCTTGATATCGGGCTCGATCCCGCCCTCCTGCACCGACCGACCCGACGGCGTGTAATAACGCGCGGTGGTCAGCCGCAATGCGGTGGTCGGCCCGAGCGGCAGCAGGGTCTGCACCGAGCCCTTGCCGAAGGTGCGCTCGCCCATCACCAACGCGCGGTGATGATCCTGCAGCGCGCCGGCGACGATCTCGCTGGCGCTGGCGGTGCCCGAATCGGTCAGGATGATCACCGGCAGGCCGTGCGCGTCATCGCCCGGCTTGGCGAAATAGCGCTGGTTCTCGCGCGGATCGCGCCCGCGCTGCGAGACGATCTCGCCGTGATCGAGGAACGCGTCGGACACTTCGATCGCCTGCGTCAAAAGCCCGCCGCCGTTCGAGCGCAGATCGATGACATAGCCGAGCGGACGATGCCCCAGCGCCTTGTCGATCGCCAGCAGCGCGGCGCGCGTGTCGGCGCCGGTCGTCTCGGAGAAGGTGTTGATGTCGATATAGCCGACATCGCCCTTGAGCTGCCATTTCACCGGGCGCTGGACGATCACCTCGCGGGTCAGCGTCACATCGATCGGCTTATCACGGCCGGGGCGGACGATGGTCAGCGCGATCTTGGTGCCCGGCTTGCCGCGCATCTGCGCCACCGCCTCGTCGAGCGTGCTGCCGTAGAGCAATTTGCCGTCGATATGCGTGATATAGTCGCCGGGCTTGAGCCCCGCCTTGGCCGCCGGCGTATCTTCCTGCGGGGCGATCACCTTGACCGCGCCATCCTCCATCGTGACGGAGAGGCCGAGCCCGCCGTAATTGCCCTCGGTCTGGATGCGCAGATTGTCGAAATCGCGCCCGTCGACATAGCTCGAATGCGGATCGAGCGAGGCGAGCATGCCGTCGATCGCGCCGCGGATAAGCTGCTCATCGGTGACCTTGTCGACGTAATCCGCCTTCACGCGGTTATAAACGTCGAGGAACTTGTCCATTTGCTTGTAGGTGTCGGTATCGACCGCCGCCATCGCGCCGGTCGCGACCGGAACCAGCGCGATCGTCGCGACAAGGGCAGTGGCCTGAAACAGCTTGAACTTCATCTGGTCGTCCTGACGAATGGGGGCGCGTTTATCCTAGCCCCATATCGTCGGGCGAGCAAAGCGCCAGCGCGACTGAACAGGGGCTGAGCGATTGTTTCCCCTTCTCTCCCCTCCGTTGTGAAGGGAGGGGCTGGGGGTGGGTGGGTATGGGGCGGGCGCAACAATGCCCCCTCGGGCCAACCCTCCCCCGACCCCTCCCTTGTTCAAGG
>JAFKLV010000533.1 GCA_017304125.1 Sphingomonadales bacterium | reverse complement strand
ACCGGGCCGTAAGCGACCGCGGCGCGGACCCCGCGATGCCGCGGCGGATCGGCAAGGCCGGTGCCGCATAGCGCCCCCTCCCCGCGATCGAACGCAAAGGGCAGGTTGCACCCCGCGCACCACGGCGGCCCGAGAAAATAGAGGCTCGCCCAGCAGGTCGCGCAAAAGCGATGATCGGCCGGCGTGACGGCGCCGCATCCCGGGCAGCGCGGCGGCAGCGCCAGCGCCAGCGCTTGCCCGATCCGCTCTGTTATCCGGGGCCCCGGCATCACGCACTTGTCCCGCCGATCCGGCGCGGGCACAAGCCCCCCGCATGCGCCCACCCGAAATCTTCGACCGCAATGCCCGCCGGATGCGCCGCGACCGGATCGCAACCCGTTACGCGGACTATGACTTCCTGCGTGGCGCGATGATCGAGGGGCTGCTCGACCGGCTGGCCAGCGTGAAGCGTTCGTTCTACGACGTGCTCGATCTCGGCGGGTTCGACGGCGCCTTCCCGGCCCCGCCTGGCGCGCGCATTGCGCGGCTCGATGCCGGGCATCGGTTCGCGACGCAAACCGGCGGGGTGCAGGGCGATGAGGACCGCCTGCCCTTCGCCGATGCCTCGTTCGATCTGATCGTGTCCGCCGGGGTGCTCGATACGGTGAACGATTTGCCGGGCGCGCTGGCGCTGGTGCGTCGCGCACTGCGCCCTGACGGGTTGTTTCTCGCCGCTTTCGCCGGCGCCGGCAGCCTCCCCGCACTGCGCGCCGCCTTGCGCGAGGCCGAGGGCGATCGCCCCGCGCCGCGGCTGCACCCGCAGATCGATGTCCGCGCGGCGGGCGACCTGCTGCTCCGCGCCGGCTTCGCGTTGCCGGTGGCCGATGTCGAAACGCTGGATGTGCGTTATCGCGATATCGGGCGGCTGTTCGACGATCTGCGCAACATGGGCGCGGGCAATTTGCTGGCGGAGCGGCACACGATGCCGCGTGACGTACTGGTGAAGGCCGCGGCGTCGTTCGCCACGCAGGCCGATGCTGACGGACGCACCACCGAGCGCTTCGCGATCGTCTATCTCACAGCCTGGTCGCCGTCGCCCGATCAGCCAGTCCCGGCGCGGCGTGGCAGCGCCACCGCATCACTCGCGGCGGCGATCGGCAAGCCAACGCCTTAAAGGATCATCCCGTCGTCGCCCGAGGCGAGCACGCGTCCCATCGATTCGAACAGGATGTCCATCGCGACCGGCTTGAAGATCACATCGTCCGCGCCCGCCTCGAGGCAGCGTTCACGCAGATCGGGGGCGGTATCGGCGGTGACGACGATCACCGGCACGGAAGCCTTGGCATCGCCGCGTTTGCGGATTTCCCGGATCGCCGAAATCCCGTCCATGCCCGGCATGCGCAGATCGACCAGCAGGATATCGAAATCCTCGCGATCGAGGATCGCCAGGCCTTCCTCGGCGCTTTCCGCTTCAGCCATTGCTGCGCCCGCGACTTCCAGCATGTCGCGCACCACGCGCCGGTTCATCCGGTCGTCTTCAATAAAAAGGACATTCATTGGCGTGGGACCGGATCGCGCGGCAGTCGTTTCATGTGCGTACCTTTATTGCCTCAAGCCGCTGCAGAGACAAGCAAAGCCGCACTCGGTTTATCGAATAATGTGATTAATAATTCGTCGCGCGCAATAGGCTTGACGATAACCTTGTCAATCCCCGCCTGCTGCAGCGCGTCGCGCTCATCAGCCAGCCCGGCCGGCCCGAGCAGCGCCAGCGTGGCGCCCCCCGCCTTGCCGCGCAATTCGGCGATCGCCGCATGCGGATCGGCATGCTGGCGGAGCGTCGCGTCGTCGAGCAGAATGACCTGCGGCGCGCCGTCGTCGAGCAGCCCGAGCGCCTCGCCGATCGATCCGGCGAAGGTGACCTTGCCGGCGCGCGGCTCGAACAACGTCTTGAACATCGCGCGGGTGATCGGGTTGCGATCGACCACCAGCATCCCCTCGCCCGCCGCCACGCCGTCGACCGCCGGTGCCTCGGCGCGGACCAGCGGCAGATCGAGCGTGAAGGTGGATCCCGCCTCGAGCCGGCTCTCCACCGTCACCTCGCCGCCCATCGCGCGCGACAGGTTGCGGCAGATCGCCAGGCCGAGCCCGGTGCCGCCATATTGCCGCGTCGTCCCCGCATCGGCCTGGCGGAAGGCCTCGAAGATTTCCTCATGCTTGTCGGGCGAGATGCCGATCCCGCTGTCGGTTACGCTCAGGCGCCAGCGATCGCCGTCAACCGACGCGCCCACGTTGATGCTGCCGGTCGGGGTGAATTTCACCGCGTTGGAGAGCAGGTTGAAGATGATCTGGCGCAGCCGGGTGGCGTCGCCGACGATCCACTGCGGGCCCTCGGTCAGCGTGAGGTCGAACGCCAGCCCCTTGCCGCGCGCCTGCTCGGCCCACATGCCGGTCGCGTCGCGCATCAACTGGCGCAGATCGAACGGCGCCTCCTCGATCGTCATGCGGCCGGTTTCCATCTTCGCCACGTCGAGGATGTCGTCGACTAGCGCGCGCATGTTGACGCCCGCGCCATGCACCACCGACAGTCGGTCGCGCGTCGCCGCATCGAGCCGCTCGTCCGCCAGCATCACCTGGGTCATGCCGAGAATGCCATTGAGCGGGGTACGGATCTCGTGGCTGGTGGTGGCGAGGAATTCGGTCTTGGCGGCCAGCGCCTTAGCCAGCGCGGCGTTGCTGATCGCGAGGCGGTTGCGGCTGCGCCGCAAGGTGACGATGCCGAACGCCAGCAAGGTGATGATCAACGTCGTCGCCGCGCCCGCGCCGATGAACACCAGCCGCTGCGTATTGGCGCGCTCGCGCTCGAACGCGACCGTCTTCTGAAGGTCTTCCGCCTTCAGCTTGGTGATGCGCAATTCCTGATTGGCGAAATCGAACTGCGCCGAGGCAAGCGCCGCGCTGTTCGATCGGGCAAGCTCGGTCGCACGGTCGTCGAGCCGCTTGAGCGCCGCGAGATGCTTGAGCGCGAGACTGTCTTCGCCGAGCGCGCTGTAGACGCGATAGGCGACATCATGCGCGTCGCGATCGGTCAGATCGGTCGCATCGAGATCGACGCCGCGAAACCGCGCGTCGATCAACTCGCGCGCTTGCGCCAGCCGGTGATGCTCGAACGCCGATTGTGCAGCGAGCACCTGAAACAACGGGTGGTAGGCAATCGCATTGGGCTTTTGGCTGAGGGCCATGCCCTCCGAAATCGCACGATCCGCACCGGGCAGATCGTGCTGCATCAGCCGAACCCGCGCCACGTTGCTCAGGATCAGCGTGACGAGAAAATCGCTCGACATCCCGCGCGCGGTTTGCAGCGCCAGCGGATAGTTGCCCGAATCAAAGAGGCTGCGCCCCATGTACGGCACCAGGTCGCCGGGGTCGTACGGCAGCTCGTCGGGCGTGAGCATGTTGCGCAGGCGGAACTCGGCCGGATCGATGCCGAAGTCGGCAGCGGCCAGGTCGATCAGCCGTTCGCGGTAAAAAGCCGATTCATAGCGGCCCGGGCCGCGATAAGTGCCCACCGGCGTCTTGTTGGTGACCAGCGCATTGACTTCGCAGGCGTAGTGGCCGATCCGGTAAGGCCCCGGCAGCAGTTGTGCGGCCTTGGCCGGCGAGACGCCGCCGTTGGTGCGCACGTAGGCGCCGAGATCGGCCAGCAGCCGCGCGCGCAGGCCGAGCATCCGGCCGTCGGCATCGACGGCGATTTCCAGCTCGCACTCCATCTCGCGCGCGTGGTTGGTCGCCATCATGTGCTCGCGGCGATCCTCGATCCACTTCACCGGCCGGCCCAGGCGCATCGATGCGAACGGAATCAGAAAGTCTTCCGGATAGAAATCGCCGCGCACGCCGAAGCTGCCGCCGACGTCGACCTCGAGCAGCTCCACCTGGCGTTCGGGCAGCTTCAGCATGCCGGCCAGGATGCGCCGGTTGGCGAACGGCACCTTGGTGGCGCCCCAGACGCGCATGATCTGCGCGTCGGGCAGCCAGTGCGCGAGCAAGCCGCGCGTTTCCAGCGGCATCGCACTGTGGCGGTGGCAGCGGAAGGTTTCCTTGCGCGTATAGGCGGCTTCGCGGAACACGCGTTCCGGCTCGCCCTTGCTCACCGT
>JAFKLV010000532.1 GCA_017304125.1 Sphingomonadales bacterium | reverse complement strand
GGGGCAGGGGGGGCGCCGCCGGGGGCGGGGAAGCGTTGCTCGATCCGGCGGACCAGCTCAGGCAGCCGCGCAAGCGTGCGGAAACCGCCGATCAGCCGGTCGCCGATCGCGGCTTCCGGCCCCAGCTCGGTGCGGATCCATTCCTCGACCACCGGGCCGGCGGTTTCCCACATGTTGATATCGGGATCGAGGCTGGTCGCCACGCCCTCGACCATCACCATCGTCTTTTGCAGCAGCAACAGATGCGGCTGGGTCGCCATGTCGAAATCGCGGGTGATCGAGAACAGCCCGTCGAGCATCATCCCGATCGACATTTCCTTGACCGGCAGCCCGCGCATCGGCTCGCCCACCGCGCGCAACGCGGTGGCGAACTCGGCGACATTGTGGTGCGGCGGGACATAGCCGGCCTCGAAATGGATCTCGGCGACGCGGCGGTAGTTGCCGGTGATCAGGCCGTAGAGGATTTCCGCCAGCCACACCCGCGCACGCCGGTCGATCCGGCCCATGATGCCGAAATCGATCGCCGCGATGCGATTGCCGGGGACCGCGAACAGATTCCCCTGATGCATATCGGCATGGAAGAACCCTTCGGCGATCGCCTGCCGCAGAAAGGCGTGGACCAGGGTGCGCGCCAGCACCTGCGGATCATAGCCGGCGGCGAGCAACGCGGCGCGATCGGTGAGCTTGATGCCATCGATCCACTCGATCGTCAGCACTTTGCCGGTGGTGCGCTGCCAGTCGACCGAGGGGACGATATAGCCGGGCTCCGAGGTCATCCCCTCGGCGAGTTCGGACGCTGATGCGGCTTCGCGCCGCAGATCGAGTTCGCGCGCCGTCCAGCGCTTGAACGTCTCGATCACCAGCCGCGGCTGCAGCCGGGCGATCTCCCCGCCCATCGGCTCGACCTGCGCGGCGGCCCATTCATAGGTCTCGATCGCGCGGTTGAATTCTTCCTCGACGCCGGGGCGCAATACCTTGACCGCGACCTGCCGCCCGTCGGTGGTCACCGCGCGGTGAACCTGCGCGATCGAGGCGGCGCCGACCGGCACCTCCTCGATGCTCTGGAACAGGTCCTCGAGCGGGCGGCCGAGGCTGGCGCGCAATATCGGGCGAATCTCGGAGAAGGGCACCGGCGGCACCGCATCCTGCAGCCGCAACAGATCGTGCGCCGCAGCCTCGCCGATCAGATCCGGGCGGGTGGCGAGCGTCTGGCCGAACTTGATCGCCGCCGGGCCGATCGACTGGAACGCATCGGCATAGCGCGGCACCGTCGGCGTGCGCGCGCCGAACCGCGCGATGCGCAGGATGCGGCGCAGGCGCGGCGGCGTGTTCGCATCATGCTCGATCCCGCGCAGCGCACCGTGCCGCGCGAGGATCCGGCCCCATTTGAGGAGCCGCCAGAAATGGACAGGCGAGGCGGTCAAATCTTCCAGCCGCTATGGATGGCCACGAGCCCGCCGAGCAGCGGCTCGACCTTGGTCTGGACGAAGCCGGCGTCGCGAATCATCGCCTCGAACGCGGGCATCTCCGGGAAGCGACGGATCGATTCGATCAGGTAACGATAGCTGTCGCCATCATGCGCCAGCGCGGCGCCGATGCGCGGCACCAGATGATGCGAATAAGCGTCGTAGATTTCGCGGAACCCCGGCCATTGCGTGGTCGAGAATTCGAGGCAGAAGAACCGCCCGCCCCGCCGCAGCACGCGATGCGCCTCGCGCAGCGCCGCCGGAATATCGGTGACGTTGCGGATGCCGAAGGCGATCGTATAGCCGTCGAAGAAACGATCGGGGAAGGTCAGCGTCTCGGCATTGGCCTCGGTCCACACGAGATCGTCGATCCCGCGCTGGTGCGCGCGTTCGATCCCGACTTCGAGCATCGCCGGATTGATGTCTGCCACCGTCACGCTCGCGCCGGCGTGTTGCAGGCGGAAGGCGATGTCGCCCGTGCCGCCGGCCATGTCGAGAATCTGCTCGCCCGCGCGCGGCTTCACGCGGCGGACGAAGCGATCCTTCCACAGCCGATGCATCCCTGCCGACATGGCGTCGTTCATCAGATCGTAGCGGCTGGCGACGCTGGCAAAGACCCCGCCGACGCGGGCGGTCTTTTCCTCCCGCGACACTTCTTCATACCCAAAGGAGACCGTTTCGCTCATGCGACGCAGCCCTAGCGGGGGTGGCGCGCGGGGGCTAGGGTCCAAACTCAAACCCGGTCGGGTTTGCCCCTTAAAGCGCGAGAAACATGCCCGAGCTTCCCGAAGTAGAAACCACCGTCCGCGGGCTCGCGCCGGTGCTGGAGGGCGCGACGATCGCCGCGATCGAAACGCGGCGCCCCGATCTGCGTCGCCCGTTCCCGGTCGATCTGCGCCAGCGGATGACCGGCGCGCGCGTCACCGGGCTCGGGCGGCGCGCCAAATATGGCCTGATCGACACCGATCGCGGCGATACCCTGATCTTTCATCTCGGCATGTCGGGGCGATGGCGGATCGATCCGAGCGAATTGCTGCCGCACGATCATCTGCTGATCGATACCGGCGCCGGGCGGCGCGTCGCGCTCAACGACCCGCGGCGATTCGGCTCGGTCGATCTGTGGCCGAGCAATGCGCTGGCCGATTTCCCGGCCTTTGCTGCACTGGGGCCGGAGCCGCTGGGCCCCGATCTGACCGGGGCGGGGCTGCACAAGGCGCTCGCCGGGCGGCGCGCCTCGATCAAGCTGATGCTGCTCGACCAGCGAATCGTTGCCGGACTCGGCAATATCTATGTCTGCGAAGCGCTGTATCTCGCGCGGATCGCGCCGCAACGCCCCGCGGGCGATCTGTCGCGTGCCAAGCTCGACCGGCTGGTGGTGGCGATCCGCGAGGTTCTCACCTCGGCGATCGAGGCCGGCGGGTCGACCTTGCGCGATTATGCCCAGCCCGACGGCGAACTGGGCTATTTCTCCAAACAATTCGCGGTTTACGGGCGCGAAGGAGAAGCCTGTGCTTGCGGCGGCGTGGTGGCGCGCTATGCAGAGGGCGGGCGGTCGACGTTCTGGTGTCCAAAGTGCCAGCGTGGTTGACCGGGCCGGCGTCCCGCGCTAAGGGCGCCGCTTCCAGGGCGAAGGGATTTCCCGGCGCCCTTTTTTCATCGACCAGATTTCGAGGACGTCAATGGCGAACACGCCGCAAGCGAAGAAGCGTATCCGTCGCAACCAGCGCCGGGCCGAGATCAACGGTGCCCGCGTGGGCCGCATCCGCACCTTCGTGAAGCGGGTGGAAGCCGCGCTCGCCGCCGGCGACAAGCCCGCGGCCAGCGCCGCGCTGGCCGAAGCGCAGCCGGAACTGGCGCGCGGCGTCGCGCGTGGCGTGATCCACGGCAACACCGCCAGCCGCAAATTCTCGCGGTTGACGAAGCGCGTCGCGGCGCTCGCCTAACACGCTTAAGCGACTGTTAAACATCAGGCCCGTCGGACGTGTTCCGGCGGGCCTTATGCTGCGTCTGCGTCCTGTCATCAAAGAGTCATGGATTCCCCGCGATTCGCGTGGCGCCATATTTGGGCGATTTGGAATTTAAGCCTGATTTCAGGGGCTTGTTAAATTTTTGACGGATTTTGGCCGCTCAACGCGAGTCAACTTGTTTATTTCGGGAATGTGTCAGGCATCGGTCTTGATCGACTCACCGGCTTGTTCCTAAACCTCCCCTTGTCGCGCTGGCTGTCGCCGCGTGCCCAGACAAACAGCGTCGTATCCGACCGTGGCGGGGAACCACATCGGGGGACTTTTTTTGGTGATTTTTTGAGCCGTCGCGACCCCCGTGTGTCGCGGCCGGGGGAGGGTTGTGCGTGGCGTTCAATGGTCGATATGCGAGGCAGGAGAGCGAAGCGGCACGGGCCTGGACCCGCGTGCGCTCGAACCTGCGCGAATCGGCCGGTGCCCGCCTGTTCGAGCAATGGCTGAAGCCGATCGAGCTGGTCGAGACGGGTGACGCGGATGCGATTCGCCTGACGCTGCCGTCGGCGTTCATGACCTCGCCGCCTGCCGCCCAGATCGACGGCCACCAGGTGAAGGCGAGGCATCCGCCGCAGTTCCCGCCGAAGTAGGTGCCGCCGATGTCTCCCCCGAGCTTCGCGACGGCGCGCGCCTGCTCGCCGAGCTCC
>JAFKLV010000531.1 GCA_017304125.1 Sphingomonadales bacterium | reverse complement strand
GGCGCGGCTCGCGGGGCCGCGGCGGGTGATAGCGGTTGATTTCCGCGGGCGCGGCGAAAGCGCTTATGCCAAGGATCCGATGAGCTATTCGCCGCTCGTCTATGCGCAGGATATCGCCGCTTTGCTCGAGGCGGCGGGGATCACGCGCTTCGTGTCGGTCGGCACCTCGCTCGGCGGGATCGTGACGATGCTGCTCGCCGGGATGCTGCCGGGGCGGATCGCCGGGGCATTGCTCAACGATGTCGGGCCGGAGATCGAGCCGGCGGGGCTCGCGCGGATTCGCGGCTATGTCGGCAAGCCGAGCGTCTTTCCGACCTGGATGCACGCCGCGCGCGCGGTCGCGGAGAGCAATGCCGACGTCTATCCCGATTGGGATGTCGAGCAATGGCTGGCGATGGCCAAGCGGCTCTATCGCCTCAACAGCGCCGGGCGGATCGTGCTCGACTACGATCTCAAGATCGCCGAGCCGTTTCGCGTGCCGGGGGCGGAGGCCGGGCCGGACATGTGGCGCGCGCTCGCCGGGCTGGATGACGTCCCCGTACTGATCGTGCGCGGCGGCACCTCCGATATCCTCTCGGCGGCGACGGCAGCGCGGATGAGCACCGCATTGCCCGACGCCGAACTCGTCACTCTGCCCGGAATCGGCCACGCCCCGACGCTCGACGAACCCGGCGTGCAGGGCGCGATCGAGCGATTGCTGGTCCGCGCGGCGCGGGAACCCGCCGCCGCCTGACGCGTCCTTCCGGGTGAAGCCGGGAGCCGCAATGACCTTTCCGCTCGATCATCTGATCTTCACGCCGCACGATGTCGATCTCGCGCGGTCGCCGCTTGCCGGGCGGATCGACGCCGAGACGATCGTGCTCGGCGCGTTCAATCCGGGGATGACCCGGCTGGCCAACGGCAATCTGCTACTGATGGTCCGCGTCGCGGAAGCGCTCAAGGAGCCGATCGCCGACGGCCATGTCCGCGCGGTGCGCTGGGATGCCGGGAGCTGCGTGCTCGATCCCTGGCCGCTGGCGCTGGTCGACACCGCCGATCCGCGCAAGTTCATGATGCGCGGCGGCGGGTGGCGGGTGATGGCGCTCACCTCGCTGTCGTGGCTGCTACCGGTCGAGGTCGATCCCGAGGGACGGCGGGTCGAGGCGGTGCATTATGATCGCGCGATCGTCCCGGCGGCGAGCTGGCAATGCTATGGCGTCGAGGATGCGCGGATCAGCCGGGTCGCCGATCGCTTCCTGATGACGACCTGTTCGGTCAGCCCGGAACGGCATTCGACCACGCTCTACACCAGTGACGATGCGCTCGACTGGACGCTGGAGGGCATCGTCCTCGATCACCAGAACAAGGACATGCTGATCTTCGAAGGGCTGATCGACGGCAAATATTGGGCGCAGACCCGGCCGCTCGGCGATCTCTATTTCGCTTATCCGCCCGACAGCGAATGGCGCGCGGGGCCGTCGATCAACCTCGCCAGTTCGCCCGACGGTCTGCACTGGAAGCCGAGCGAGCATCCCGGCATCCGCCCGCGCTCGGCAACGATCATGACCGCGCGGATGGGCGGTGGCGCGCCGCCGATCGCCACCGACGATGGGTGGCTCACTTTGTGGCATGGGGTGGAGCCGCACGGCGTGGTCGGCGTCTATCGCACCTATTGGACGATGCTGGCACGCAATGCGCCGTGGCAGACGGTGGCTTATGGCGAGGCGCCGCTGATCGAGCCGGCGCCGGCGCTGACCGAGCCGCTGCGCGATCTGATGTATCTCGACAGCGTGGTGTTCACGACCGGGATCGCTGACGGCGGGGATCATTGGATCGTCGCGAGTGGCGAGGCCGATCTCGCCTGCCGGATCACCCATGTGCCGAAGACGATGATCGGATGACATCCTGCCCGTCATCCCGGCCTTGAGCCGGGATCCATTGTGCCGCGGACTCTGCGGCCAGAACCTGTTGTCCCGCGCCTGCCTCCCGATGGACCGCGGCTCAAGGCCGGGGTGGCGGCGTGCTGCGTGGGAATGACGGGCTTGGCGAAATTGCCTCAGCCACTTACGGCTATCGCATGGCGCAGCCGATCCGCATCCTCCACCTCCATTCGACCTTCGACCTCGGCGGCAAGGAAGCGCGGGCGGTGCGGCTGATGAATGCATTCGGCGATCGCGCGCGGCATGTCATCGTCTCGTCGATGGACGGCCATTATGGCGCGCGCGAGCGGATCGAGAAGGGGATCCGCTACGAGATCGCGCAGGACCCGCCGCCGCTCGCCGGGCGCCCCTCGGTGCGCCGCTATGAGGCGATCGCGCGCTACATGCGCGGGTTCGATCTGGTGCTGACCTACAATTGGGGCGCGATCGACGGCGCGATGGCGCGGCGCGTGTTCGCCAAGAACGCGCCGCCGCTGGTGCACCACGAAGACGGGTTCAACGAGGATGAGGCGACCGGGCTGAAACGCGAGCGCAACGTCTATCGCCGGGTCGCGCTCGGCGCGGCGCATGCGTTGGCGGTGCCCTCGGTGACGCTGGAGCGGATCGCGCTCGACACCTGGAAACAACCGCGTGCCAAGGTGCATCGCATCGCCAATGGCATCGCCACCATGGCCTATGCACGCGATCCCGAGCCGAAGGTGCTGCCCGGCTTCGTGCGCAAGCCCAAGGAAGTGGTGATCGGCACTGTCGCCGGCTTGCGCGCGGTGAAGGATCTGCCGGCGCTGGTTCGCGCGGTCGGCGGGCTGGCGGGCAAATATCGCCTCGTCATCGTCGGCGAGGGGCCGGAGCGCGCCGAGATCGAGCGCGCCGCAATGGCGATGGGGATCGACGATCGCGTGGTGCTGACCGGCTTCGTCGATCGCCCCTATCGCTACATGCGGCATTTCGACCTGCTCGCCTTGTCGTCGCGGTCGGAGCAATTCCCGATCTCGGTGGTGGAGGCGATGGCCGCCGGGCTGCCGATCGTCGCGCCGCCGGTGGGGGATGTGCCGCAGATGGTGGCGGCGGAAAACCTGCCATACATCACCGAGCTTCCCGGCGAAGTGCGGCTGCGCGACGCAATCCAGCCATTGCTGGCCGATGCCGGGTTGCGCGCCAGCGTCGGCGCCGCCAATCAGGCCAAGGCCCGCGCCGATTATGACGAAGGGGTGATGATCGCCCGTTATGCTGCGCTTTATGAGGCGGCGCTGGGCCGGCCGGGTGCGTTGAGCGCCTGACCCGACGCTAATTTGCTCGCTTCCCGCGGCCCTTGCGCTATAGCGGGCGAAAATATGTCCGAAGGATGACCAACTACGTGTTCAAGGGTCTGAAGCCGATCGTCTATAACGGCCGCGAGGTGTGGCCGCTCGTCGAGGGCGGAAAGGGCGTGGCGGCGACCAATCATGCGTCCGCCGGCGCCTGGGCCGCGGCCGGCGGTATCGGCACGGTATCGGCGGTCAACGCTGACAGCTACGACCCTGAAGGGCGCATCATCCCGCAGGTCTATAACGCGCTCACGCGGCGCGAGCGGCACGAGGAACTGATCGCTTATGCGGTCGAGGGCGCGGTGCAGCAGGTCAAGCGCGCGTTCGACATCGCCGGCGGCAAGGGCGCGATCAACATCAACGTGCTGTGGGAAATGGGCGGCGCGCAGCGCGTGCTCAACGGCGTGCTGGAGCGGACCCGCGGGATGGTCGCCGGCGTCACCTGCGGCGCGGGGATGCCGTACAAGCTCTCCGAGATCGCGGCGTCGTACAATGTTCATTATCTGCCGATCGTCTCCTCGGCACGCGCCTTCCGCGCGCTGTGGAAGCGCGCTTATTCGAAGGTCGCGCATCTGCTCGGCGCGGTGGTCTATGAGGATCCGTGGCTCGCGGGCGGGCATAACGGCCTGTCCAATGCCGAAGACCCGCTGAAGCCCGAGGATCCCTATCCCCGCGTCAAGGCGCTGCGCGAAACGATGCGCGAGGGCGGCATCCCGGATTCGACCCCGATCGTGATGGCCGGCGGCGTCTGGTATCTGCGCGACTGGAACGGCTGGATCGACAATCCCGAGCTGGGGCAGATCGCGTTCCAATATGGCACCCGCCCGCTGCTGACGCAGGAAAGCCCGATCCCGCTGGGGTGGAAGGAGCGGCTGATGACGATCGAGGAGGGCGATGTCCTCCTGCACCGTTTCTCACCGACCGGTTTCTATTCGTCGGCGGTGCGCAATCCGTTCCTGCGCAGCCTCGAGGCGCGCTCGGATCGCCAGATCG
>JAFKLV010000530.1 GCA_017304125.1 Sphingomonadales bacterium | reverse complement strand
TTCTCCATATGGTAAAAAATGCGGTCCAGATTCCGATGGGCAAGATTCGACGTCGTTGAAATCATCTATATCGAAAAAGCGTGAGCACCAGATAGATCCATGATCTTCGCCGTTTTTCTTTATGATTCCTGCGAGTATTAGATTGACCCTGCTTGGACGCCACTCATTCCAATTAATTTCTGGATCGTTTCGTGGGCTTGGGTCTATAGATTTGAGTTTATATACAGCGTTGTATCGGTTGGATTTGTTTCGCCTTATCACGGATATCCATCCATCGATGGTTCCTGGCTCATAGGCTATCTGTCGATCTATGAGTTTTGGATTCGATACTCCTTGGTCCAAGTCAATGGTTGATTCGTATATAAAATAGATCGAACTTGGCTTTCGGGTCCATTCCATTCGAATGGGATCGAACATTACATATTCGTAGATTCCTCCCCAGGTACTATCCTCGTGATCATAGCTTTGGCTTTCGTTATATATTTCTCTAAATACAGATTGGCTACACATCGTTTCGGCTATGATGTTGCATATATTTGAATCGCTTTGATCATTGGGTGATGGCCATGTAAGTTCCATTATAGTATTTATCGCATCTTCGGATCCAGATCCTATGGCGGAGAAATATGCTACGCCGTCAACCTCATATTCTGGAGCATATGCAGGTCTAATCTTTTGAATTCCTCCTTTTTCTTGATCTACAAGGGCGCAAATGGAATTAAGATCTTCTTTTCTGTATAAACTTACTGTTTCTGCCAATTCCTTTAGTGGGCGTTGTTTCCCGTACGATGAAAGTGGAACTCTATTATTTTTGAGAAAATCTCTAATTGTGTAGACATTCCCTGCGAACGCGATCGCTGTGAGTCCTTCATTTATTACGCATTTTCGTGCCATGCTTTCGCCAGAGTAATATGAGCCTAAATCATCAAGATAATGGTCCATATTTCTGTTTCTAATTGCTAATGGACCAATCGTGGATCCGCATTGATCACTAAGTATCGTATCTGTTATTATAAATGGTTGAATATTTTGTATTGGGCATAGTATAACTGCAACCGTCATATAATAATCCCGCATGATGTATTTTTGCGATGTGCTGTTTTGCCGATAGAATAAATTAAAATTTCTATTGTGCCAGGTGTATGATATCAGATATCTCTCGTAGTGCGTCGCGGCGGCGTAAGTTTCGGTTTGAAGAGCTGCTGTCAGTCTCTTTCTACCACCTTCCGCACCGCATCCTCCCACCCGGCCAGCCGCCGCTCGCGCACCGCGGCATCGATCGCTGGCGTAAAGGTCTCGCGCTCCCCGCGCATCGCGCGCGCCGCGTCGAGATCGCGGAACAGCCCGCGTCCCACCGCCGCCAGCATCCCGGCGCCGAGCGCGGTCGTTTCCGCGAAATGCGGCCGCTCGACCCTGATGGCGAGCATGTCGGCCAAGTCCTGCGCCATCCAGTCGTTGGCGACCATCCCGCCGTCGATCCGCAGCGTGGTCCAGTCCTGTCCGTCGGCGGCGAAGGCGCGTTTGAGGTCGTGCGCCTGATGCGCCATCGCCTCCAGCGCGGCGCGGACGACATGCGGCTTGCCCGCGGCGAAGGAGAGCCCGCTGATCGCCGCGCGCGCATCCGGCTCCCACCACGGCGCGCCGAGCCCGGACAGGGCCGGGACGAGATAGACCCCGGCATTGTCCGCCACCGAGCGCGCCAGCGCATCGGTCTCGCGTGCGTCGGCGATCAGCCCGAGCGAATCGCGCAGCCATTTGATCAGGCTCCCCGCGACGAACACCGATCCTTCGAGCGCATAATGCCGCTCGCCGCCGATCTGCCACGCGACGGTGGCGAGCAGGCGGTTGGCGGAGCGGGGCGGAATGGTGCCGGCCTGGGTCAGCACGAAGGCGCCGGTGCCGAAGGTCGCCTTGGTGTCGCCCGGCGTCAGGCACGCCTGCCCGGCGGTCGCCGCCTGCTGGTCGCCGGCCATGCCGGTGATCGGGATCGAATCGCCGAACAAGGTGGTGCGCCCGACCTCGCCGGCGCAGTCGACGATCTCGGGCAGAGCGGCGCGCGGCACGCCGAACAGCGCGATCAGTTCGTCGTCCCACCCGCCGTCGAGCGCCATCAGCGCGGTGCGGCTGGCATTGCTGGCGTCGGTGACATGCACCCCGCCGGTTAGCTTCCACACCAGCCACGATTCGATCGTGCCGATCGCCAGTCGCTCACCCGCGTCGCGCAATTGCGGCCATTCGCGCATCGCCCAGCCGATTTTCGAGCCGGAGAAATAGGGATCGAGCAGCAACCCGGTGCGCGCCTGCACCATCGGCTCATGCCCCGCCTCGCGCAGCAAGCGGCAATCCTCGGCGGTGCGGCGGTCCTGCCAGACGATCGCCGGGGCGAGCGGTTCGCCGCTCGTGCGATCCCAGAAGACGAGCGTTTCGCGCTGGTTGGTGATGCCGATCGCGGCGACATGCGAGGGGCCGCCGGCATGCGCGACCATCGCGCCGGCGACGCTCAGTGTCTTGCGCCAGATCTCGTCGGCGTCATGCTCGACCCAGCCGGGGCGCGGATAATGCTGGGTCAGTTCGGTCTGCTCGACGGCGAGGCACTGGCCGTCGAGCGTCAGCAGCATGGCGCGGGTGGAGGTGGTGCCCTCGTCGATAACCAGGATCGTTTCGCTCATGGCGCGACGCTAGCGACGTTCCCGGTTGCCGGCAATTTGGCGTGATTCAAACCCGCCGTCACCCCGGCCTTGAGCCGGGGTCCAACGTGCCGCACGTTCGGCGGCCAGAGCCTCTTGTCCTGCGCCTGCCTCCCGATGGACCCCGGCTCAAGGCCGGGGTGACGGGGAGGGGAAAAATCGTGTTTCCGCGGAATATCGATCCGTCCTAGGAACAACTCATGGCCAATCGGTTCCCCGCGCCGTCCGACGATGTCCCGCCTGCCCCCCCGGCGGAGGGGGCATTTGGCCTGCCGCTGACCGCCAACGGGATCGAGGATGCGCGGATCGCCTTGCGCCGCGATCGCCTGCTCGCCGCGCTCACGCTGCTGGCCGGGATCGGCGTGGCGGTCGGCATCCCGTTCGCGCTGAAGGCGGGGGCGGAATTCTTTCTGCCGACCACGGTCGCCCTGGTCGTCGGCATCGCGCTGATCCCGATGCTCGAATGGCTCGAGCGGCGGCGCATCCCCTCGGCGCTGGCGGCGCTGATCTGCGTCTTGCTGTTTGTCGTCGCGGCGAATGTGGTGGTGGCCGCGATCGTTTTTCCGGCGATCGACTTCTTCCGCCAATTGCCCAATCGAATCGGGCGGATTCAGGAAAATCTCGCGCCGCTGCTCGATCTCTATTCCAGCCTTGAGAAATACGCGAACCGCACGTTGCACCAGATCGCGTCGACCCCGATCCGGCCGACCCCGGCCGCGGCGGCGGTCGCGCCGCCCAATTCGATTCTGGAGCTGATTGCCAGTTCCGCGCCGGCGGCGATCATCCAGTTATTCTACGCGGTGCTGGTGATCTTCTTCTTCCTTTCGGGCTGGCGGCGGCTGCGCGAGCGGGTGATCACCAGCCGCACCAGCTTCGGCGGGGCGATGGCGACGGCGCGGGTGATTCAGGACGTGGTGGATCACGTCTCCTCCTATCTGGGTACGATCACCGTCATCAACATCGTGCTCGGGCTGGTGGTGGCCGGCGCGCTGCATCTGCTCGGGATGCCATCCCCGTTGATGTGGGGCGGAATCGTCGCGATGCTTAACTACATCCCTTATTTCGGGCCGGTGATCGCCGCGCTGCTGATCGCGATCGGCGCGCTGATGACCTTCGGCGACGTATGGACCGCGCTCGCCGCGCCAGGGGTGATGTATGCCTGCCATCTGATCGAGGCGAATGTGCTGACCCCGCTGATCGTCGGGCACCGGCTGACGATCAGCCCGGTGATGATTCTTATTTCGATCAGTTTCTGGGGCTGGATCTGGGGCACGCCGGGCGCGCTGCTGGCGGTGCCGCTGCTCGTCATCATCCAGACGGTGGTGGGCGCGGCGGGCAAACCGGACATCGCGGGGTTCCTGTTCGAGCATGGCACATTGATCCGTCCGGAGCGCCGTCGGACGCGTCGCGATGAAAAAGGTTCAACAACCCCTGTTGACAGCCCCGGGTCACCCGCCTAGTTGGCGCGCCTCACGCTTTCCAAGCGGGTGTAGCTCAGTTGGTTAGAGCGCCGGCCTGTCACGCCGGAGGTCGCGGGTTCG
>JAFKLV010000529.1 GCA_017304125.1 Sphingomonadales bacterium | reverse complement strand
TCGGGCTGCTCTACGTGCTCGCGGCGTCGTCGCTCGGCGTCTACGGGATCATCCTCGCGGGCTGGTCGTCCAACTCGAAATATCCGTTCTTCTCGGCGATCCGCGCCGCGGCGCAGATGGTCAGCTACGAAGTCGCGATCGGCTTCATCCTGATTTCGATCGTGCTGTGGGCGGGGACGTTCAACCTGAGCGGAATCGTCGAGGCGCAACGCGGGGTGCTGAATACGCCGATCAACGGCTTCTTCCTCAATCCCTTGCTGTTCCCGATGGCGATCATGTTCCTGATCTCGTCGCTGGCCGAGACGCAGCGCGCGCCGTTCGACCTGACCGAGGCGGAGAGCGAGCTCGTCGCCGGCTATCAGACCGAATATTCGTCGATGAGCTTCGCGCTCTACTGGCTCGGCGAATATGCCAACGTGATCCTGATGTGCACGCTCAACGCGACCTTGTTCTGGGGTGGCTATCTGCCGCCGCTCGACTGGGCGCCGCTCTATGCCGTGCCGGGGGTCATCTGGCTGTTCGGCAAGATCCTGTTCTTCTTCTTCGTGTTCAGCTGGGTGAAGGCGACGGTCCCGCGCTATCGCTATGACCAGCTGATGCGGCTGGGCTGGAAGGTGTTCCTGCCGGTCTCGCTGTTCTGGGTATTCCTCGTTTCCGGCGTCCTGATGTGGACGCGGGTAGGGTTCTGACGATGGGTATTGCATCGACCGTCAAGGCCTTCACGCTCTGGGAGTTTGTGAAGGCGCACGCTTTGACCTTGAAGTATTTCTTCAAGCCCAAGGCGACGATCAACTATCCGTTCGAGCGCAATCCGGTCTCGCCGCGCTTCCGCGGCGAGCATGCGCTGCGCCGTTATCCCAACGGCGAGGAACGGTGCATCGCGTGCAAATTGTGCGAGGCGATCTGTCCCGCGCAGGCGATCACGATCGAGGCCGAGCCGCGCGACGACGGCAGCCGCCGTACCACGCGCTACGACATCGACATGACTAAGTGCATCTATTGCGGCCTGTGCCAGGAGGCATGCCCGGTCGATGCGATCGTCGAGGGGCCGAATTACGAATTCGCCACCGAGACCCGCGAAGAGCTGATCTACGACAAGGCGAAGCTGCTCGATAACGGTGACCGGTGGGAACGCGCGATCGCGGCCAACCTTGCCGCCGATGCAGCGTATCGGTAGGCGCTGACGTGCTTTCAGGGGCTTTCATGATGCTGATGGAGAACGGCCGGTGATACAGGCCTTCGCCTTCTATTTGTTCGCGATCGTCGTGCTGCTTTCGGGCGCGATGACGATCTCGTCGCGCAACCCGGTGCATTCGGTGCTGTGGCTGATCCTCGCGTTCTTCAACGCCGCCGGCCTGATGGTGCTGGTGGGGGCGGAGTTTATCGCGATGTTGCTCGTCATCGTCTATGTCGGCGCGGTCGCGGTGCTGTTCCTCTTCGTCGTCATGATGCTCGACATCGACTTCGCGGAAATGCGCGCGGGCTTCGTGCGCTATGCCGCGATCGGGCTCGCGCTGGCGGTGGCTCTGGTGTGCGAGATCTTCATCGGCATCGGCGCGTGGAGCGCGGGCGGGATCGATCTCGCGCGGCGTGCCGCCCCGGTCGATCCGGCGATCCCCAACATCCAGGCGATCGGCAATCTGCTCTACACGCGCTATCTGTTCGTGTTCGAGGGCGCCGGGCTGGTGCTGCTGGTGGCGATGATCGGCGCGATCGTGCTGACGCATCGCGAGCGCAAGGGCGTCCGCGGGCAGAATATCGCGCGGCAGGTCGCTCGCCGGCCTGAGGAAGCAACACGCAACATGCGGCCCGAAGTGGGCCAGGGGGTGCAGCTGTGAACGGCGCAATCGGCCTGATCCACTATCTCGTCGTCGCGGCGATCCTGTTCACGATGGGCGTGCTGGGGATCTTCCTCAACCGCAAGAACATCATCGTCATCCTGATGGCGATCGAGCTGATCCTGCTCGCGGTGAACATCAACCTCGTGGCGTTCTCGGCGGCGCTCAACGATCTGGTCGGGCAAGTGTTCGCCATGTTCGTGCTGACCGTGGCGGCAGGCGAGGCCGCGATCGGCCTTGCCATTCTCGTTATCTTCTTCCGTGGCCGCGGCTCGATCTCGGTCGACGATCCCAGCCGGATGAAGGGATAAATCGTGATCCTTTTCATTGTTTTCCTGCCACTGTTGGCGGCGGCGATCGCCGGGCTGGGCAATCGCGCACTCGGCAATACGGTCGCCAAGTCGCTGACCACCGGCGCGCTGTTCCTCTCGTGCGCGCTGTCGTGGCCGACCTTCATCGGGTTCATGACCGGTTCGCTGAGCGAGAGCGTCACCCCGGTGCTGCACTTCATCACCTCGGGCACGCTCGACGTGAGCTGGGCGCTGCGCGTCGACGCGCTGACCTCGGTGATGCTGGTGGTGATCACCAGCGTCTCGTTCCTCGTTCATCTGTATAGCTGGGGCTATATGGCGGAGGACCCGGATCAGCCGCGCTTCTTCGCCTATCTGTCGCTGTTCACCTTTGCGATGCTGATGCTGGTGACCGCGGACAATCTGATCCAGATGTTCTTCGGCTGGGAAGGCGTCGGCCTCGCGAGCTATTTGCTGATCGGTTTCTGGTTCAAGAAGCCGAGCGCCAATGCCGCGGCGATCAAGGCGTTCGTCGTCAACCGCGTTGGCGATCTCGGCTTCATGCTCGGCATCTTCGGCACCTATCTGGTGTTCGACACCGTCTCGATCCCGGCGATCCTGCACGCCGCGCCGGGCATGGCGGGGGCGACGATCGGGTTCCTCGGCTATCGTTTCGACACGATGACCGTGCTCTGCCTGCTGCTGTTCGTCGGCGCGATGGGCAAGTCCGCGCAACTCGGCCTCCACACCTGGTTGCCCGACGCGATGGAAGGCCCGACCCCGGTCAGCGCGCTGATCCACGCCGCGACGATGGTCACCGCCGGCGTGTTCATGGTCTGCCGCCTGTCGCCGATGTTCGAAACCTCGCCGTTCGCGCTGCACGTCGTGACAATCGTTGGTGCCGCGACCTGCTTCTTCGCCGCGACGATCGGCACGACGCAGACCGACATCAAGCGCGTGATCGCTTATTCGACCTGTTCGCAGCTCGGCTATATGTTCTTCGCCGCCGGCGTCGGCGCCTATGGCGCGGCGATGTTCCACCTGTTCACGCACGCATTCTTCAAGGCGCTGCTGTTCCTGGGTGCCGGCTCGGTGATCCATTCGATGCACCACGAGCAGGACATGCGCTATTACGGCGGCCTGCGTAAGCACATCCCGATCACCTTCTGGGCGATGATGTTCGGCACGCTGGCGATCACCGGCGTCGGCCTCTTCGGTGTTGGCTTTGCTGGCTACCATTCGAAGGATGCGATCATCGAAGCATCGTGGGCGGCGGGAGCGCCGGGCGCGTTCTGGGCCGGTGTGGTCGCTGCGTTGCTCACCAGCTTCTATTCGTGGCGCCTGATGTTCCTCACTTTCTGGGGCAAGCCGCGCTGGGCGCAGTCCGAGCATATCCAGCATGCGATGCATGATGCGCACGGGCATGATCATGCCCACGACCACGCGCATGACGCGCACCACGACGATCATCATGCGCACGATCATGGCGACGGCACCGCGGGCTATCACCCGCATGAAAGCCCGCTCAACATGCTCGTGCCGCTGATCGTGCTGTCGCTTGGGGCGATCGCGGCTGGCTTCGTGTTCCACGGCTGGTTCATCGATCCGACCGCGGGCGAGACGTTCTGGCGCGGATCGGTCGCCTTCAACGAGCATCTGATGCACGCGATGCACGGCGTCCCGATTGGGGTGAAGTTTGCCGCGACGATCGTGATGCTGCTCGGCTTCGGCGGTGCGGTGCTCGCCTATCTCGTGCGCACCGATATTCCTGCGCGTTTCACCGCGACCTACGAGGTGTTGTACAAGTTCGTGTACAACAAATGGTATTTCGACGAGGTGTACAACCTGCTGTTCGTTCGCCCCGCTTTCGCCATCGGCCGCTTCCTGTGGCACAAGGGCGACGAGGGAACGATCGACCGCTTCGGGCCGAACGGCTCGGCGTGGGTGGTGCAGGTCGGCAGCCGCGTTACGTCGCGCATCCAGACGGGATATGTTTATACTTATGCGTTCGTCATGCTGATCGGGCTTACCGCCGCGGTCACCTGGGTCATCGCGGGTTGAGGTGGGGCAGATGAACGGCTTTCCGATCCTCTCCGTCATGTTGCTGGTGCCCGCGCTTGC
>JAFKLV010000528.1 GCA_017304125.1 Sphingomonadales bacterium | reverse complement strand
GGTGGCCGTGCGGGTGCCTTCCTTGAACGGCCAGCCGAAGTTGCTCACCGTTGCGCAGGGCGCGAGGAAGTCGAGTTCTTCCGCCACGTCCTGTCCGTGATCCGCGAGAAGCACGCCATTGTTGAACGGGCTTCCGCCGTTCGGCTGGTGCAGCCCCTTGGCGACCTGCGAGACAATGAAGAAGACTGCCGACGCGCCCGCATAAGGATCGGGGTTCGGCACGATGCGAAGGATCTTGCCCAGCCGCGATGTATCGTCCTGCGCGCTGCCGGTGGGATCGCCGCTGCCGCCTGCGTCGCCCGTTGCGGCGAACAAGATGCCGGTGGCGTCGTATCCGAGCCAGCCGCCGCCCGCATATTGCGGCGCGTTCGCCCACACTATCGGGCCGTAACCGTCCGGGACGGTCGGCCCTGCCGGATTGCGCAGAAACCGGTTGACGACGAGATAGCCGCCCTGGGTCGTGTACATTGCGAAGAAGGTGCCGTCCGACGCGAATGTCGGCGCGGCGACCAAGGCGGTGACGCCGACCGTGCCGACATTGGCGATTTGCACGAGGAGCGTCTTCACCCCGGTCTGCGGGTTCAGCAGATAGATGGCGCCGGCCTTTTCAGCGACCAGCACCGCGGTATCGCTGACAGGCGCGATCGCGGTGGGATTGGTGAAGCCGGTGGCGATGCGGTGGACGGCGATCCCCTCTTTCGAATTGGTGACCGTCACCGCTAGCGCCAGCGTGGTGGATGTCTTGCCGTCGCTGACGCTGATCTGGACCAGATAGACATTGTCGCGATCGGCGTCGGTCGGAAGGTCGTAATTGGGCGGCGTGACGAAGGACAATTGCCCGGCCGACGTAATCGTGAAGCGCGCGGCATCCGCGCCGCCCGAAATGGAATAGCTCAGCGCGTCGCCATCGGGATCGGTCGCGCTTGCCTGATAGACCGTGCCGGCCGTGTTTTCGACGATGCTGACGGCCGCCGCCGAGCTGAAGACCGGTGGCCTGTTGGGCTGAGTCGTCGTGGCATCGTCGCCGCATGCCGACAGGATCGGTAATAATAGGGCCGACAAAGCCAGTGCCGGCCGCACGCGTCCGAATGCGCGCTTTTCGGTAAGCATGATGATATTCCCCCGATATCCCCGGCGAGCCGTTACTTCACCTGCCAATGCTCAAGGCTTAGCTTCGAAATCCTCCAAGGAAAGTGGGAAAAGTTCCGAATTGATATGAAGTTACGCGAGGGCAGCGGCTCGCAATCGGCCGAATGTTGCCGTTGGACGATGAACCTACCAGCCGATCCGTGACGCCTACGCGCGATCCCGCGCCCGAAGAACAATTCGCTTTATCCGCAAACCGCTCTACCTGTGCGCTATGCCGCCCGCTGCGCTTCTCCCTACCTTCGCGCCCTGGTTCGATCTCGCCGGCCTCGCGGTGTTCGCGGCGTCGGGCGCGCTGGCCGCGGCGCGGCGGGCGCAGACGATGGTGACGCTCGCGTTCTTCGCGCTGATCACCGGGGTCGGCGGCGGGACGGTGCGCGATCTGCTGATCGGCGCGCCGGTATTTTGGGTGCAGGACAGTCGCGCCGCGGGGGTGTGTCTGTCGGTTGCCTTCATCATCTGGGTGACCCCCGAACGCTGGTGGCGCGGGGCGGCGCTCGACTGGTTCGATGCGGTCGGGCTGGCGGCCTATGCCGTCTATGGCGCGGCGAAGGCGCTGCGCTTCGGCGTGCCCCCGCTGCCGGCCGCGCTGATGGGGGTGGTGACCGCCTGCGTCGGCGGGGTGATCCGCGACGTGGTGGCCGGCGAACCCTCGATCATCATGCGGCCGGAGCTTTACGTCACCGCCGCCGCGCTCGCCTCGGCGCTGTATGTCGTGCTGACCTTGCTCGGCGTGCCGACGATCGAGGCGGCGACGCTGGCCGCGCTCGCCGGCTTTGCGTTGCGCGCGGCGGCGATCCGCTGGCGGCTCGCGCTCCCGGCCTATCGCCGGCGGCGCTAGGGGTTCAGTCGCGCACCACGCCGGTATCGGCGAAGCGCCGCGGCTCGATCGGGGGCACCACGCTGTCGTTCAGCTCGCACTGCCAGAAGCCGACGTCGATCCAGCGGCCCTGTTTGTAGCCGATCTCGCGATACACCCCGGCGCGGCGGAAGCCGACCGCCTCGTGGAGCGAGATCGATCCGTCATTGGGCAGCGAGAGCACCCCAATCGCCTGGGTGAAGCCCTGCGCGCGCAATGTGTCGATCAGCGCCTCGTAGAGCAGCCGCCCGACGCCGTTGCGCTGCACCGCGCCGGCGACATAGATCGAGGTTTCGACGACATAGCGATAGGCCGGGCGATCGCGGAAGCGGCCGGCATAGGCATAGGCCACGACCGGCGCCTCGTCGCCTTCGCCGGAGGTCGCCACCAGCCACGGATAAAATCCCTCCGAAGCGCCGATCCGCGTGCGCATCGCCCGCGTATCGGGGGCCTCGGTTTCGAACGAGACGGTGCCCGACAGGACATAAGGCGCATAGATTGCGGCAATGGCGGCGGCGTCTTCGGGGCGGGCGGGCCGGATGGCGATCAACGACAAATTCCCTTGCTGCTTCTCCCCCGAGCTATCGGGCCCGGCGGCGAGGGGCAAGTTTTCGCGGGCTCGGCCCGTCGCGATCAGCGGCCGGGGAACAGGTTTTTACAGCTCGACGGCGTAACTGTGCGCGTCGAAGCTCTGTCCGGTGCGCCCGCGATAATAAGCGCGCCGCTCGCCGACCTTGGCGAAGCCGTGCGCGGTATAGAGCGCGACCGCCTCATTGCCCGCGCGCACCTCGAGGTGGAGCTGGGTCACGTTGCGGCCACGCGCATCGGCGATCACCCCGCGCAGCAGCGCCGCGCCGATCCCGCGTCGGCGAAACGCGGGGCGGACGGCGATCAGCAGCAATTCGGCTTCGTCGAGGATCGCGCGCGACAGCGCGAAGGCGGCGATCTCACCGTCGACCCGCGCCAGCGTCAGCCACACGCCGGGCATCCCCATGATCCCGAGGCACTGGCTGCGCGTCCACGCCTCGCCGAATCGCGGCTCGAACGCCTCATTCATCACCGTCTCGACCGCGGCGATATCCGCTGCGCTGCCAGCGACCAGATCGATCATGCGCAACGAGGTGCTCATGCCGCCGGCAACTTGGCGTCGGGCGCGCGGCCGTAGAGCGGGCGCGCGGGGAGGGTGGCGAGCGCATCGGGCAGCAGGATCGCGGCCGTGGCATCGGGCAGCGCGTCGTGGAGCGCGAGCGACGCATCGAGCGGGGCGAGCCAGCGCACCCCGCTGCCCACCGCCGGGCGCGCGCCGAGCGCGGTCAGCGCCGCGGCGGGGGGCAGCGAGACGAGCGGGCCATCGGGGGCGAGGGGGGCGATGAACATTTGCATGAACAGCTCACCGTGCCCCCCTTCCAGCACCACCGCAAGCGGCGGCGCGATGCCGTCCGCTATGGCGGCGGCGGCGATCAGCGAGGTCGAGCTATAGCCGGCGATGCCGGCGCCCCAGCCGAGCGCCAGCCCGCGCGCGGCGGCGATGCCGACGCGGATGCCGGTGAAGCTTCCCGGCCCGACATCGACCAATATGTGCGGCGCGCGCCCGCCGTCCGCCAGCTCGGCGATCATCGGCACCAGCCGTTCGGCATGGCCGCGCCCGACGACCTCATGACGGGAGTCGATCACGCGGCCACCCTCGATCAGCGCGACCGAGCAGGCGGCGGTCGCGGTGTCGATGACGAGCGTGCGGGGGCGTTCAATGGTCATGCTGTGGGATAGACGCTTCTCCCCTCCGTTGTTCAAGGGAGGGGAGTAAGGGGAAGGTAGGTCGGCAGCGAGGAAAGGCGCGACCGGCGATCAGGCGATCCGGTTGAACTTCTCGAATGCCGGGCGCGGCGAGCGGCCGAAGATCGTCGCGGGATCGCCGTGGCCGAGCGTCGAGATGAAATTGGCGCGGACATTGGGCTGATCGGCGAAGAATGCCGCCTCGACCTTCTTCGCGTCGAAGCCCGACATCGGCCCGGTATCGAGCCCCAGTGCGCGTGCGGCGAGGATGAAATAGCCGCCCTGCAGCGTCGAATTGCGGAATGCGCTTTCCTCGCGCAGCGCCTGGTTGTTGACGAACCACGCGCGCGCGTCGGCATGCGGGAACAGTTCGGGGAGGTGCTCGTGGAACTCGATGTCCATGCCGATCACCACGCTGACGGGGGCGGCGAGGATCTTCGGCCGGTTGCCCTCCGACACGGCGGCGGCGAGCTTCGCCTTGGC
>JAFKLV010000527.1 GCA_017304125.1 Sphingomonadales bacterium | reverse complement strand
GGCGAACGCCTCGACCGCGTTCGAGAAGCTGTAGTTCAGGCCGACCTGCGGCAAGAACATCTTCTTCGATTCGAGCATACCGCTCGTATCGCGCGAAACGCCGCCCTGGCTGACCGGATCGTATTTGTTGACGATCTTGACATCCAGCCCCTTGAATCCGGCGGTGATCTTGAAATCCGGCGACACTTGCCATGTATCCTGCACGAAATACTGGCCGGTCGTGATCGTCATGTCATATTGATACTGGATATAGAATGGATTCTGCGGCCATTCGCGGTTGTCGATGCTCGATACGTTGCTGTTCGCAAGCGGGAAGAATTCGCGGGTCAGCGTGTAGCCGTTGCGCTCGAACCAGCCACCGATCTCGACCTCATGATTGCCGAGATGGAGGGTGGCGCCACCGGTCGCGCCGCCGCGATTGATCGCATAGGCGGTCGAGCGGATCGACAGCGCCGCGCCGCCCGGTGTCGGCGTATAGGGTGTCCACCATGTGCCGATGCCGCGATTGCGATGGAAGTACGGCGTCAGCTTGATCGAAAGAACGTCGTTGAACTTATAATCGAGGTTCGCGCCAACCAGAAGGTCTTTACGCAAGCCATAGCCGTTGTAATAAGTGTCGTCGGCGCAAATCGTTTGAGAGTAGCCGGGGTATTTCGCGCAATATCCGGTGTAATTCACCAGATCGGATTGCAGATTCTTTGCGATCGCGAGCGCGGTCGGATAATCGTTGCGGATATAGTCCCAGTTCCAGCCGTATTTTTTGATCAGCGCGAGCGACGTATCCATATAATCGTCGTCTTTGAAATCGGAATAATTGACGAAAGCGCTGATGCTGCCGCGCGTATCGAGCGGCACGACCAACTTGCTGTTGATCGACCACGCCTGCTGCTTGCCCTGTCCCTTCCATTTCGGCGAGTCGAGCCACGAGCCGGAGACATAGCCCTTCACCCCGCCGCCGAGGTCGCCCGATTCCAGCCGGCCGAACAGACGGTAGGCGTTTTCGCTGCCATAGCTGGCCTCGGCATCGCCGCCCATCACATCCTGCGGCGCCTTGCTGAAGAATTGCAGCGTGCCGCCGAGGTTGGAACTCGACGCGGTGTCGAGCGCGCCGGTGCCCTGCGCCAATGTCGAACGCGCGATATTCTCGGAGGCGATCGCGCGGCTGATGTGCAAGCCGTTGAAATTGGCATAGCTCATGTCGCCGAGCGGGACGTTGTCGAGCGTGAAGCCCAGTTGATTTTGCTGAAAGCCGCGCACCGCGATCCGCGTCGACCATTCGTTGGTGCCGAGCGCATTGGCTGATTGGAACGACACGCTCGGCAGCTTTTCGAGCACTTTAAGCGCGCTGGTGCCGGGCGCAGCGGCAGAGATGTCAGCGGCGGTCAGTGTCTGCACCTGCCGCGTCTCGCCTTTGCCGTAAACGATGATGTCGCCCTGCTGGTCGACCGGCATCGCCGCCGCCGGCTGTTGCGTCTGAGCCATGGCCGGCAGCGCCAGTGCGCCAACCAGAGCGACCCCGGCAAGAAGCTGATGTCGAAGCATAATCCCCCCTATCGATGAGCCTGTCGATCCGCGAAGCAGACCGATCCCCTTCCCAAAAATCCGCGCCTCGAAAGGCCGATCTTCGGGTTGTCTTGTTGCGTTTCGTCTTGTTTTGAACTTGGCTTGAGCGAAGGCTATTCAGCAGAGCCTCTTATGGTCAAGTCGCGTTTTCCTTATGGTTCATGTTCCCATCACCTTTGCTGTTATTCCGCGAACGCCCCGATCTTGTCCCGTCGGCACAGCCACAGATAGGCAATGGCGGAGACGGGAAGCCCGATCAGCATCGACACATCGATCGCCCCGATCATCGCTGCTGCCGGGCCGACGAACAGATGCGTGCTGAAGAATGGCACCATCGCCGTGAAGCCGATCGCATAGGCGATCAGTCCGGCGGCATTCCACCGGCCGTAAATGCCGTCGGGATCGAAGATGTCGGCGATCGAATAATGACCTTTCCGCACGATGTAGAAATCGATCAGATTGATCGCGGTCCACGGCGTGAAGAGATAGATCAGGATCGATAGCAACAGTTCATATTGGTGCATGAAACTGCCCGAGGCGGAGAATGACAGCGCCGACGAGGCCAGCATCACGATCATCAATGAAATCACCCGGTTCTTCACCGTCCCCGCCACTTTGCGAAAGGCATCGGCGATGCTGAGCAGGGTGAGCGACGCGCCGTAGAAATTGAGCGAGGTGGCGGTGATCAGGCTGCCCAATGCAACCACCAGCAGCACCGTGCCGAAGCCGGGCGCGATCATATCCCCCACTGCGCGCGCGGCGGCGATCACGTTCATCTGCGGGAAGGCGGCAACCGCAATCGCGCCGACCATCATCATCCACACCCCGCCGATCATCGCCCCGGCGAAGGTCCACCAAAAGGCCGATTTCACCCCCACATCGGGCGGCAGATAGCGCGAGTAATCAGAGACATAGATTGACCAGCTGAGTTGATAGGCGGCGGCGGCGAAGAATTGCACGAGAAACGGCACGATCGCGAAGTGCAGCGGATCGAGCTGCCCCGCCGGCAACGGCACCGCGATCAGCACGCCGATACTGAACGCTGCAAGGATCGCGATCAGCGTATAAGCGAGTACGCGCTGCGCGGTGTGGATCAGATCGTTGCCGATCAGCGCGACGATCAGCGCGACCAGCGTGAACGCGATCATCGTCGGATGCGTCGCCAGCCCGGCCAGTTCGTGCATCGTCTGCCCGGCCAGCACCTGGTTGAAGGCGTTGTAGCCGATGTAGGTGACCAGCGCGACGACCCACACCAGCAGCGCGCCGAAATAGCCGAATTGCGGGCGCGACTGGATCATCTGCGGCAGCCCGAGCTGCGGCCCCTGCGCCGCGTGGAAGGCCATGAAAAAGGTGCCGAGCGCGCACCCGCCGATGATCGCCATCGCCGACCAGAACAGGTTGAGCCCCATCCCGATCCCGAGCGCGCCGGTGGCGAGCGTCACGAGATGCGCATCGCCGGCGAACCAGATCGGCCACAGGTGCCAAACCTTGCCGTGCCGCTCCTCCAGCGGCACGAAATCGATCGAACGTACCTCGATCAGCGGCTGACTGGACATAGCCCGCTCCCCCAATGTTCAGGCGTCGCTCCAGTGCGCGCCCGTATACGCACGCGATGCTGGGGTTAGCGTTTGGGGGTTAGCAAGGGGGTCTTTTCGCCAGCCCTACCGCGCCGGCTTGCGCAACGATGCGGGGCTCGCGCCGAACGTGCGGCGGAACGTGCGGGCCAGCGCCGAGGCCGAATCGAACCCGGTCGCCAGCGCGATATCGAGCACGCGCAGGTCGGTCGTCTCGATCAGCGCACGGGCGCGCTCCACCCGCAGCCGGCGGTAATAATCCTGCGGCGCCATGCCGAGATGCGTGTCGAACAACCGCTCGATCTGGCGCACCGACAGCCCGGCGCGCGCCGCCAGTACGGGCGAGGCGAGCGGCGCGTCGAGATGCGCCTCCATCATCGCGATCACCCCCAAAACCGCGCGGTTGCGCACCGCCAGCCGGCGGTCGAGCGCCATGCGTTGCGCCTCGCCGGCGCGGCGGATGCGATCGTGGATGAACTGTTCCGACACGGCATGGGCGAAGGCGCGGCCGCGGCTGTCGGCGATCCGTTCGAGCATCATGTCGAGCGCGGCCGTCCCCCCGGCGCAGGTGAACACCCGCTCGCCGATCGCGTAGAGCGCATCGGTGACGGGGATATCGGGCCAGCGCTCGCGAAACTCGGGCGCCGCCTCCCAGTGGATCGCCACCGGCCCGCGCCCGGCAACCCCGGCGCGCGCGAGGATCTCCACCCCGGTATCGAGCGCGCCGAGCCGCCCGCCGTCATGCGCGAAGCGGCGCAGCGCGGCGAGCCCCGCGCGGCCGATCGCCTTGTCGGGGCGGAAACCGGCGCAGACGATCAGCGTGCCGGGGGCGCTCACCGCGGCGAGTGGGCGATCGACCGGAAAGCGCATCCCGCTCGACGCCGCGACCGGCGCGCCATCCTCGGCGTGGAGCCGCCAGGCGAAAATCGTCTTGCCGGCGATGCGATTGGCGACACGCAACGGCTCGACCGCGGAGAAAAAGGCGAGCGCCGAAAAGCCCTCCACCAGCAGGAAATCCACCGTCTCGATGTCGTCGACCATGTGACGGCATCAACCACATATTGTCGTAAAATGCACCATTAACGTCGCTAATCGCCCCATGGATCGCCGGAACGGAGCGCAGATTTCATCGCA
>JAFKLV010000526.1 GCA_017304125.1 Sphingomonadales bacterium | reverse complement strand
ATCGGCGGCGGCGAGATCGTCGCGCGCGGCATCGCCAAGGGGCCGGACGTCGCGCGTATCCTGCGTGCGGTGGAGAGCGAGTGGATCGCGCGCGGCTTCCCCGATGCGACGGAGACCGGCGCGATCGCCGATCAGCTGTTGCGGTCCGACAGCAACCGATAGGCCGCCGCCGCATCGAGCGGCGGGGCATAAGCGAAACCCTGGCCATAGGTGCAGCCGAGCGCGGCGAGCGTCTGCCCGACCTCGATCGTCTCGATCCCCTCGGCGACGGTTTCCATGTTGAGCGCGGCGGCGAGGCCGAGCACCGCGCGGACGATCGCCACCTTGTCGCGATCGGCCAGCATCCCGGTAACGAAGCTGCGGTCGATCTTCAGCGTGTCGATCGGCAGCTTCTGGAGATAGGCGAGGTTGGAATAGCCGGTGCCGAAATCGTCCATCGCGATCGTCGTGCCGAGCGCCTTCAGCGCATGCAGCACGCGCGCGATGCGATCGGGCTCGGCGATCAAGGCGCTTTCGGTCAGCTCCAGCCGCAGCCGGTTGCCGGCCAGCCCGTGCGCGGTGAGCGCGGCGGCCACCGCCGGCGCCACCGCATCGCGCTGGAGCTGGATCGCGGAGAGGTTGACCGACATCGAGACGCCGCAATCGCCGCCGCTCTGCAGATCCCACGCCGCCAGCGTCCGCGCCGCCTCGTCGAGCGCCCAGCGGCCGAGCGGAAGGATCAGCCCCGATTCCTCCGCCACCGGGATGAACACGCTCGGCGAATGCACCCGCCCCGCTTCGTCGGTCCAGCGCGCCAGCGTCTCGAAGCTGGTGATCCGCCCGGTCGACAGATCGCAGATCGGCTGGAAGTGGAGCGTCAATTGCTCCTCGGCGATCGCGCGGCGCAGTTGGGTTTCCAGCGCGAATTCCTCGCGCGCGCGCACGAAGGCGTGGCTCTGATAGGCCTCCGCCTGCCCGCTCTCCTTCGACCGGCGGACCGCGAATTGCGCGTGGCGGATCGCATCCTCCGCCTCGGTCACCGCATCCTCGATGAACGCGATGCCGATCGAACAGGCGACCTGGATCTCGTAATCGCTCAGCCGGAACGGCGCGGCGAGCACCGCGCGGATGCGCTTGGCGACATGCTCCGCCTCGTCGCGGCTGTCGTCGATCGTCAGCAGGATGCCGAATTCGTCGCCGCCGGTGCGCGCCAGCACGTCATGCGTGCGCAGCGCCCCCTTGATGCGCCGCGCCACCGCCATCAGCAATTCGTCGCCCGCCATGCTGCCGAGGCAGGCGTTGATCCGGCCGAAGCGATCGAGATCGATCACCAGCACCGCGCAGGCCGTGGCGCCGCCGGCGATCAGCGCCTCCAGCCGGTCGCCGAAGCCGCCGCGATTGGGCAGCCCGGTCAGGCTGTCGATCGTCATTTCGCGGCGCAGATTCTGCTCGGTGCGCAATTCGCCGGTATGATCGACGAACGAGACGAAACAGCGCGGCTCGGCGCGAAACGCGATTCGCGCCAGCGTCACGGTGAAATGCCGGCGCTCGACCGCATTGCCGATATCCCAGGCGAATTCGGCGCGCGCATCGCCCTTGTCGAGAAACGCGGCGATGCGCGGGGCGATGTCCTCCAGCGCCCGCTCCAGCCCGAGCCGGCGGAAGATCGCATTGGGCATTTCGCGAATCAGCCGCTCGCCGTCGAACCCGGCGATGACCGCGGCGATCGGCAACAGCTCAAGCGCGCCTTCTGCCGCGGTCAGCCCCGGGGGCATGACCGGCGGAATGGCCTTCGCGATGTTGCCCCCCGTCATCATTGGCAGTTTCGATGACATACGGAGCGTTAACGACGACCTAAATTTACAACCGCAGATTTCTCGATTCGACGCATTTTTCTTAGCCGTCAGAACCGGTTGTCACGGGGGAAACCGTTCGGCGGCATGCGCCCGGCGGCGCCCCGCGCGGCGCGCCACGGCGAAAGATCGCTTTCGGTGCGCACGCGCCCGCTCTCCCCGCCCATCGACCAGCTCAGGCCATCGGCATAATGGAAAGCGATCGCGTCGGAGAGGCCGCCGTCGCGATAGCGCTGGAGCTGCACCCCCTGCCCGCGCGTCATCTCCGCCACTTCGGAAAGCGGGAAGACGACCATCTTGCGGTTGTCGCCGATCGCCGCGACATAATCGGCATTGGCCGGGATCGGCCGGGCGAGCAGCAGTTTCGCGCCGGGGCGCGGGGTCATCACCGTCTTGCCCTTGCGGGTTTCCGCCTGAACGTCGGCCGCCGCGACCACGAAGCCGCGCCCGTCGCTCGCCGCGATCAGCAATTTGTCGAGCTTGGCCGCGCTCATGAACGCGGCGATCCCGACATTGCCGTCGAGGTCGATCGTCGCGCGCACCGGCTCGCCGAACCCGCGCCCGCCGGGCAATTTATCCGCCGCCAGCGTGTAGAAACGACCGTTTTCCGCGGCGAGCAGCAATTTGTCGGTGGTCTGCGCGTGGAACGCCCAGGCCGGGCCGTCGCCCTCCTTGAACTTGAGCGTATCGGCCGAGGCGAGGTCGACATGGCCCTTCATCGCGCGGATCCAGCCGCGCTGCGACAGGATCACGGTGATCGGCTCGCGCTCGATCATCGCCTCGAGCGGGATCTCGCGCGCCGGGGCGGCTTCCTCGATCGTCGTGCGGCGCCGGCCGAGCGCGGTTTCGAGCCCGTAGCGATCGCGGATCTTGCCGAGATCCTTCTTCATCCGCGTGCGCTGGCGCGCGTCGGAGCCGAGCAGCGCCTGCAGCTCGGCCTGCTCCTTCGACAGCGCCTCCTGCTCGCGCTTCAGCTCCATTTCCTCCAGCCGGCGCAGCGAGCGCAGCCGCATGTTGAGGATCGCTTCGGCCTGACGGTCGGTAAGCTGGAATTCCTCCATCATCACCGGCTTGGGCTCATCCTCGGTGCGGATGATCTCGATCACGCGATCGAGGTTGAGGAAGGCGATGATATAGCCCGCGACCAGCTCCAGCCGGTCGGCGATCTTGGCGAGGCGGTGCTCGGTGCGGCGGCGCAGCACGACGAACTGATGCTCGACCCACGCTTCCAGCGCTTCCTTGAGGCTCATCACCCGCGGGGTGCGCGACTTGTCGAGCACGTTGAGATTGAGCGGCACGCGGGTTTCGAGGTCGGACAGGCGGAACAGCCCGTCCATCAGCACCTGCGGATCGACCGTGCGGCTGCGCGGCTCCAGCACCAGCCGGACTTCGGCGTCGCTCTCGTCGCGCACATCGGCGAGGATCGGCAGCTTCTTGTCGTTGATCAGCGCGGCGATCTGCTCGATCAATTTGCCCTTGGGGACGCCATAGGGGATTTCCCCCACCACGATCTGCCAGCCGCCGCCCTTCTCGCGCTCGACCGTCCAGCGGCACCGCACGCGGAAGCCGCCGCGCCCGGTGGCATAAGCCTCGCGGATCACTGCGGCGCCGTCGACCACCAGACCGCCGGTGGGAAAATCCGGCCCCTGAACATGATCGAGCGGGTCGGTCGCGGGATTGTCGATCAGCGCGATCGCGGCGTTGAGCAATTCGGCGGCGTTATGCGGCGGGATCGAGGTCGCCATGCCCACCGCAATGCCGCTCGCGCCATTGGCGAGCAGATTGGGGAACATGCCGGGGAACAGCTCGGGCTCCTGCTCCTCGCCGTTATAGGTCGGGCGGAAGGCGACCGCATCCTCGTCGAGCCCGTCCATCAGGTCGATCGCAACCTGCGTCAGCCGGGCCTCGGTGTAGCGGTAAGCGGCGGCGTTATCGCCATCGATATTGCCGAAATTGCCCTGCCCGTCGACGAGCGGATAGCGCAGCGCGAAATCCTGCGCGAGCCGGACCATCGCGTCATAGACCGACTGGTCGCCGTGCGGGTGGTATTTACCGATCACGTCGCCGACGACGCGGGCACATTTCTTATACCCCGCCGCGGGATCGAGCCTGAGCAGCCGCATCGCCCACAGCAAGCGCCGATGCACCGGCTTCAGCCCGTCGCGCACATCGGGCAGCGAGCGCGCGGTGATCGTGGAGAGCGCGTAAACGAGGTAGCGTTCGGAAAGCGCGCTGTCGAACGGCGCATCGAGGATGCCGATCGGCGGTTCTGCAAAGTCGGTAGCCATGAAGCCGCAGGCTTTAGGGGGTGAGCGCGATCAGGACAATGCCACCGTCGTCACCCCGGCCTTGAGCCGGGGTCCATTGCGCCGCAAGCGCGGCGGCTGGCCCCTCTTGTCCCACTCCTGCCGCTCGATGGACCCCGGCTCAAGGCCGGGGT
>JAFKLV010000525.1 GCA_017304125.1 Sphingomonadales bacterium | reverse complement strand
CAGCCGGCGCGGCAGATCGTCGTTGATCGTCGACAGCGCGGAGAAGATCGCGCGCTGCAGCGCCCAGGCGAGCTGGCTGGTGAGAATCCTGACGAGCTGGATGCCGAGATTATACTGGCCGAGCCGCGCGACACCGAACTTGCCTGCGACGATCAATGAATCGAGCTTGAAACTCAAATAATTGGTCATCGCCGCGGCGGACATCCAGCCGCCGAAGCCGAGGAACAGCCGATGATCGCGCAATTCGAAGCGCGGGCGGAACGGGCGCATGATGTGCGTCATCGCCGTCATCGTCACGCTGGCGACGATCGTGCCGCTGACGAGCGCCCAATAGCTGTGGGTCAGCGCGGCGAGCAGCACCATGATCGCCACCGCCACGACCCGCCCGGCGATCGTGACGACCGCCTCGCGCGTGAAATCGATGTTGCGGATGTAATCGACCATCCGCGGGCTGCGCCAGCCGTCGATCAGCGGCTGGAGCGCGAGCACCAGCAGCACGTTGCGGACGTGATCGTTGCCGGTCATGATCCCCGCCGGCAGCGCGGCGAGCGCGATCCCGGCCGCGGTGATCAGCCCGCGCATCACGCCCAAGGTGAAAGCGGTGGCATAGAGATGCTCGTCGCGTCGCGGCGAGCGGACCAGCGCGTTGGTGAGCTGAAAATCGGTCAGCATCTGCGCGAATTCGACGACGATCATCGCCAGCGAGACGATGCCGAAATCGTTCGGCGTCAGCAGTCGCGCGAGCGCGGCGGTGCTGATGATGCCGATGCTGCGCGAGAGCAGGTTGACGATCATCAGCACCGAGGCGCCGTTCGCCGCGCGCCCGCTGACCTGGGCGGGCTGGGGCGGCGGCGGTGGGGGCGGCGGGGCGGTGTCGGAGGCAAGGCCGGTCATTGCCCGGTCTCCATCGCTGCGGTGACCGGATGGGCGGGCGCGGCGCGCCGCTTGCCCCGGACCCGCTCCAGCACCGGATGCTCGATGAAATGCCATGACAGCGCCGCGAGCGGCACCGTCGCGAACAGGGTCAGCACCGCGAGCAGGACATAGGATTGCGTCGGCACCAGCGCATGAACCACCAGCATCGCGGGATAGGCGTAGATATACATGCCATAGCTATAGTCCGGCCAGCGCGCCGAGCGCGTGCCGGTCAGGAAACCGGCGCACAGCACGCAATAGCCGGTGACCAGGCTGTTGAGATGCGGGATCGGGAAGAAGCGCGCGCTCAGCGCCAGCGCGACCAGCCCGGCCCCGGCGACATACCAGGACAGCCGCAGCCGCGGCCACACGATGAGCGCGGCGATGCCGAGCGCGAACATCGTCCACAGCCGATCGGTGGTGGTGATGTAGTAGAGCGGCCCCGTCCCGACATGCTGGGCCGTCCATTGCTGCACCCACGGCAGATGGAACAGCGTCACCAGCACCGCGGTCGGGACGAGCAGCAGCGGCACGATCCGCGTCGGCCGCGAGAGCGACAGCAATGACGCGAGGAACAGCAGGATGTAGCACCGCACTTCCCACGGGATCGTCCACAGCGACCCGTTGACCGCGATCGGCGTGCCGGCGACGGTGACCCCGGTCAGCGTATAATGGCCCTTGGTCAGCGAGAGATTGCTGAAGATGAAGCGCACGGTATCGCCGTGCAGATATTGCGCCGCCGGCAGCCCCGCCGCGAAATACCCCACGACCGTCACGACGACGACCGACACCGCCAGCCCCGGCCACAGCCGGGCGAGGCGTGCGCGCGCGAAATCCCACGCGCTGCCGCGCCGCAGCAGGCTGTTGTAGACCAGAAAGCCGCTGAGGAAGAAAAAGCCGTCGACCGCAAAGTCCGATATCGGCGCCCCGAACAGCGCGACCGTCGGGTCATCGATCTCCGCGCCGGTGACGAGCCAGATGCAATGCGTCCAGATCACCGCCGAGGCGAGCACGAGGCGGACCAGGGTGAGGTTATTCGCGGTCGGGACAAGACGGGTCGTTGCGTTCACTCGGGTTCCCGATGACAGGCGCCGGATTTGGCGGGCGCGACGATACGCGGACGCTCCTTGCCATCCGCGCGCCCGGCGTACAAGCGTTGCCCGGCGATCACCCGCAACGCCCTGGCGGCGCCGAGCGGTCGGGCGCCCGAAATGGCCGATGGAGTGTCCCGCAGCGCCGCATTTGGTTTTGTGCTGCGACGCAAAACGCGGTATTTGCGTGACATAGCGACATCGACAAGGAGAAAATGTGCGTGCGTAAGGGTGCGGCAATCATGCTGGGGGCGTTGATCGCGACGCATCTCGCGGTGGCTGTGCCGGCGCGCGCCGACGTCGTTTACGTCGATCCCGCCGCGGCGGGCTGGCAATCGGACGATGCGGCGCAGGCACATGCGCGGCAGGCCGATCCCAATTCCGTCTGGGGCGGAATGGAGCAAGCCGCACGCGACGCTGCTGCGCAGACCGGGATGGCGGGGCGCATGCCCACGCCGCGCGCCAATGACGCGATCTTCGCCCAGGCGCTGGCGGTGCATCTCAACACGCCCGAAGGGGCGTCGGTCGAGCGGCTGCTCGATTTCCGGATTCCCGCGGCGAGCGGCAATGCGGCGAACAACGACGCGCCGGCGGCGCAGCCGCACCGCCGGTCGCTGATCGATCTTCTGCTGGGCTCCGACGTGCCCGAGCCGGGGACCTGGCTTTACCTGATCCTCGGCTTCGGGTTGATCGGTGCGATGCTGCGCCGGCGCAGTTACCGCGCTCAGTTGACCGCCGGATAGGTTATTCCGGGGCGGAACGTCCGCTGCCACGCGGTGACCATCGTGTTGATCTGGGTCAGGCTCGGCGGGGTCTTGTTGGTGACGTTGCCGCTGGTCTGATACTGGCCGATCAGCTGATAGCTGGCCGCCTGATTTTGCGTCACCGACGATGCCGTATCCAGATTCAGCCGCACCCAATTGTCGGTCACCGTATCGCCGCCGAGGCGCAGCCACAGATGATTGTTGCTGACCGTCGCGTTGCTTACGCCCTGGCCGAGCGCGATGCCGTGCCAGCCGGTGCCGATCAGCAGATTGTTGACGATCGTCAGCCCGTTATAGCCACGCCCGACCTTCCAGAACGCCATTTCGTCGCCGATGAAGATGCCCTGCGACCGGCCCGCCCCGGAGGACAGGATCAGATTGTCGGTGATCGTCGAATTATAGGCGGCGTGATCGGTCGGCTGGGTCAGGCCGCCGGTAAAGAACTGGATGCCGTCCGGGTGGTCCCCCGGCGCGGGCTTGAACGGCCCGATGCGGTTGCGCAGGATGAAGCCGTGATCGGTGCCGACGAACCGCACACCCTCGCGGATGTTGGTGAAATCATTGTCGAGCACATTGATGTTCGTCGTGCGGATGAAGGTCATGAAATTCGCGAGGTCGCGGAACGTCGATCCGAGCACCGACACATTGTTGCCGCCGCGGATCGTCATCGACAGGCCGCTGAGCTGCCCCGTCGTGCTGTTGATCCAGCCGACGAAGGTGGTGTTGCGGAAGGTCAGGTTTTGCGGGGTGTAAGCGTCGATATACGGCCCGCTGCCCTGCTGGGTCGGCAATGCGTCGAAGCGCGTGCCGTTGAACGTGACGTTCTGCCATGAATCAAGGATGATCTGGCCGAAAACGCCGCCCTGGATGGTAATGTCGTGGACGCCGCGGATGCGCGTGAAGGTTACGCGTCGCGTGCCGAGATTGATCGTCGTGCCGGGTTTCGCGGCAGCGATCAGCGCCTGCCATTCGGCCGCGGTAACCGTGGCGCCGCTGGCGGCATTGACTGTGGTTGCGGTGGTTGTGGTGGTGGCCGCCATGCCGGCGCTGCCGGCAAATGTGGTCGATAGCAGACAGCAGATTGCGATCTTATAGAGTCGGGATTTCATGTGGGGCGCTCCTCGTGCGCGGTTCGCGTCTAAACCATGTCCTCTCCCGATTTCGGCCCAGTTAACGCGGCTATGCATTATAGTTTTTGCCCCGGTGTGTGTCCAATCGGACACGTCGAGGGTGGCAAGCGCCGAATCACTGGTTAAGAGGGGCGCATGGGTACAATGCGTGAGAGGTTCAAGCGGTTCGCGCCGAGGCCGGTCCACCGCGCGGTGGCTGCCGCGCGCGGGTTGCTTGACAAGCCGCCGCAGGAGGGACGCACGCTGCACGGCTATGCCGTTTCGCGCGATCCGGATGATTCGCCGCGGCTCAGCCTGGTGATCCCCAGTGTCGCGCCGGCCGCTGCTTTCGGCGGGGTGATGACCGGGGTGGACGTGTTCCTGCGCCTCGCCGCCGAGACCGGCGCGCGCGCGCGGATCATCCTTGACGATTTCGAGT
>JAFKLV010000524.1 GCA_017304125.1 Sphingomonadales bacterium | reverse complement strand
CAGGACGGGCTGCTGCTGTGCCCCGAGGGCGGGGCGACGCTGGCGGCCTATCGCCAGGCGCTCAACGACGGCGAGGTCGACGAGGATGAGGAGGTCGTGCTGTTCAACTGCGCGACCGGGCTCAAATATCCGATGCCCGAGGCGCCGCGCGCGCTCGCTCGCCACAAGCCGATCGATTTCGACGCCTTGTAAGACCCTAATCTCCCCTCCCTTGAACAAGGGAGGGGTCGGGGGTGGGTTGGTGTGGGGGCACCGGTCCGCCCGCCTCATACCCACCCACCCCCCGCCCCGCCCTTCACGAGGGAGGGGAGCAGAAGCGGGAGGGCAGGGGCTGAGGCCCTTACCCGTCGCTGGCGCGCTCGATATCGGCGCCGACCGCGCTAAATTTCTCTTCCAGCCGCTCATAGCCGCGATCGAGGTGGTAGACGCGGCTGACCGCCGTCTCGCCTTCCGCCGCGAGCCCGGCGAGGATCAGGCTCATCGAGGCGCGCAGGTCGGTCGCCATTACCGGCGCGCCGACGAGGCGATCGACCCCGCGCACCACCGCGGTGCGCCCGCGCACCTGGATATCCGCCCCCATTCGCGCCAGCTCGGGCACGTGCATATAGCGGTTTTCGAAGATCGTTTCGGTCAGCACGCTGGCGCCGTCGGCCTTGCACAGCATCGCCATGAACTGCGCCTGCATGTCGGTGGCGAAGCCGGGGAAGGGCGCGGTGGAGAGCGTCAGCGGGCGGAGCGGGCCGCTGGCCGAGACACGCACCGATTTGCGCCCCTCCACCACCGTCACCCCCGCATCGCGCAGCGCATCGAGCGTCGCGCCCATATCGTGCGCATCGACATTGGTGAGTTCGATATCGCCCCCGGTGATCGCCGCGGCGCAGGCGTAGCTGCCCGCCTCGATCCGGTCGGGCATCACCGCATAGGTCGCGCCGTGGAGCCGATCGACCCCCTCGATCTCCAGCGTCTCGGTGCCGATCCCGTCGATCTGCGCGCCCATCGCGACGAGGCAGCGGCACAGATCGACGATTTCCGGCTCGCGCGCGGCATTTTCGATCCGGCTGCCGCCCTTCGCGGTGACCGCGGCCATCACGACATTCTCGGTCGCGCCGACCGACACGATCGGGAAGGAATAGCGCCCGCCGGCGAGCCGCCCGCCGGGCGCGCGCGCGGTGACATAGCCGGCGGACATTTCCAGATCGGCGCCGATCGCTTCCAGCGCCTTGAGGTGCAGGTCGATCGGGCGGTTGCCGATCGCGCAGCCGCCGGGCAGCGACACCCGTGCCTCGCCGGCGCGCGCGAGGATCGGACCGAGCACGAGGATCGACGCGCGCATCTTGCGCACGATGTCATAGGGCGCCTCGGTCGAGGTGAGCTGGCCGGCGCGGATCGTCATCACCCGCCCGAAATCCTCGGGGCGCGAGCCCTCGATCGCGGTCGATGCGCCCAATTGGTTGAGCAGATGGCCGAAGCTGTCGACGTCGGCGAGCCGCGGCAGGTTGCGCAGCGTCAGCGGCTCGTCGGTGAGCAAGGCGCAGGGCAGCAGCGTCAGCGCGGCATTCTTCGCGCCGGAGATGGGAAGGGTGCCGGAAAGGCGGTTGCCGCCGCGGATGAGGATACGGTCCATTCGGCCGCGTCTATCGAACCGCGGGCGCGGCGCAAAGGGGCCTCATATGGAGTTCATCGTGGTGGCGAACCGGAAGGGCAAAGTTCACGAAGGTCACACGAGTGAGCGCCCGTCTGCCCCCAATCACCCTTCGTCATTCCCGCGAAGGCGGGAATCCATTGACGCTGAGGGTACGGCCTGGACCGATAGACCAGCCAGAATGGATTCCCGCCTTCGCGGGAATGACGTAAGATCTTGTTTTAAAGAGACTTTATGCCTTCTCCAGCGTGCATTGCAGCGGATGCTGGTTCTGGCGGGCGAAGTCGATCACCTGCCCGACCTTGGTCTCGGCGACTTCGTAGCTGAACACGCCGCACACCCCGACGCCCTTTTGATGGACGTGGAGCATCACCCGCGTCGCATCCTCCACGCTCATGCGGAAGAAGCGCTGGAGGCACAGGACGACGAATTCCATCGGGGTATAATCGTCGTTGAGCATCAGCACGCGATAGGGCGTGGGCTGTTTGGTGCGCGTCCGCGTGCGGGTGGCGACGCCGATTCCGGTGCCGCCGTCCGAATCGTCGTCGCGGCGCTCGGCCATCTGGATCGGCTGGATTGGGAGTTGGCGCTGCATGATTGCGTGAAAATATGGCATCCCCACCGCCAAGGGCAAGGGGGAGGCATCAGCGTGATGTGCGCAAATATGATCCGTTCGCCCTGAGCTTGTCGAAGGGCGTCCTGCCGCCCGAGAGCTGGGGCCGCCCTTCGACAAGCTCAGGGCGAACGGTGGAGAGGTGATCTTGTCGTCTCTTGTGTCCCGGCGAGGGGCCGCCAGTCTGGGCTTCCGCCTTCGCGGGAGCCCGACCGGAGAGACATCGCTACGCCTGACGCGCACGAAAAAGGGGGCGGCCGCGGTTAACGCAGCCACCCCCTTCTTCCTTTTCGCCCCGTGCGGGGCGAGGCCCCGGATTACGCGGCGACCTTGATCTTCTCGGCGGCGAGCGCAACGCGGTTCGAGATCGGCTGGGCGATCTCACCGGCGAGCTTCAGCGCGGCCTCGGTCGAACGCGACGCTTCGGCGACGAAGGCATCGAACGACGCGCGGGCATAATCGCTCTGCAGCTTGAACAGCTCGGTCGGCGACTTGACGGTCGACATCGCCTTGAAGGTCTCGGTCGCCTTCTCATAGGAGGTCTTGGCGTAAGCCGCCGCGTCCTGGCCCATCTTCTCGACGCCCTTGGCGGCGATCTTCGACGATTCGACGATCGCTTCGAGGTTGCCCTTGTGGAAGGCATTGGCGTCTTCGAACGCCTTGACGCCCTTTTCGATCGAGCCCTTGGCGCGCTCGTTGGCCTCGGCGAAATAGGCCTGGGTCTTTTCGGTCACGTTCTTGATCGTGTCGGACATGATCGGTTCCTTTGCAGCAATGGTCGCCGGCCGGGCGGGCTGGCGGGTAGGCGCGGGTTGGGCCGTAGCGACCTTGGCCCGGGGTGCCGGCTTCTTGGCGACCGGCTTGACGACCGCGCGGGGAGCCGCCGGCGTCGATTTCGTGGTGGTGGCGGTAACCGCAACCGTCGCCGGCTTGGCAACGGCGACCTTCGCGGCGGCTTTCGGCGCGTCCTTGGCAACCGCCGGCTTGGTCACCACCGGGGCGGCGACGGGTGCCTTGGGGGCGGGCTTGGTCGCTTCCCTGGCAACGACAGCCGGCGTCGCGACCGGGGCAGCGACCGGAGCGGGCGCGGGCTTGGCAGGCGCCGGAGCGCTACCGGTTGCCGGCTTCTGTTCGGGCTTGGCTGCAGTATCGGTCATTCCGCAACGACTCCATCTTGTTGCGGTGCAACATACTAGAGTCGATCCGGGATTACAAGCATTATTGTGCAGTGCAACATAAGGTCGCGCTGCGGCTCGGCCCGGCGGAATAACGCCTTATCTTGCCTTCACATAACTCCCCGGCGCATCCTCGATCGCGGCGAGCTTGCCCTTGCCCGGCACCCGCGCGCGCTGCGCCGCAACCTCGCCCGAGTCGAGCGCGCGGAGCCAGTTCAGCCAGTCCGGCCACCAGCTTCCCTTGGTCTCGCTCGCACCCGCAACGAACTCGTCGAGCGTCCTGGGTTTCGCCGGGTTGGTCCAATATTGATATTTGTTCGCGGCCGGCGGGTTGACCACCCCGGCGATATGTCCGGAGCCGGCGAGGACGAATTTCAGCGGCCCGGTGAAGATGTGCGTCAGCTTCCACACGCTGTCCGCCGGGGCGATATGATCCTCGCGGCCAGCCTGGACATAGCTCGGCGTCTTGACCTTGGTGAGATCGAGCGGGGTGCCCGCGACCGAGATCGCGCCGGGCTGGGCGAGCAGATTGTCGCGATAGAGATCGGTCAGATAGGAGAGGTGCCATTTCGCCGGCAAATTGGTGGTGTCGCCATTCCAGTGGAGCAGGTCGAACGGCGCATAATCGTTGCCGAGCAGATAGTTATTGGTGACGTAATTCCAGATCAGGTCGCGCCCGCGCAGCAGGTTGAAGGTCGCCGCCATATAGCGCCCGTCGAGGAAGCCCTGCGGCGAGAGCGTGCGGATCAGCGCGAACTGATCGTCGTCGATGAAATTGGTGAGATCGCCGGCGCGGGTGAAATCGACCTGCGCGGTGAAGAAGGTCGAACTCGCCACCTTGTCCGCCTGTTTGCGCGCGGTGAGCAGCGCCAGCGTGGCGGCGAGGGTGGTGCCTGCGACGCAATAGCCGATCGTGTGCACCGCGGGGACGT
>JAFKLV010000370.1 GCA_017304125.1 Sphingomonadales bacterium | reverse complement strand
GGGGGACAGCGCGGCGCGATCGAGCGCATGATCCATCGCCGCTTCGATCCGGCGGAGATCGGCGGCGATCCATTGTTCGAACGCGTCGCGGCGCACCTCCGCGGCGATCTCGACGCCTTCGCTGCTGAAGCGGAATTCGGCGTGCGTCTCGCTCGACAGCTGGCGCTTGAGCCGGCCGACCGCGTCGTACAGCGGGAAGCCCTGCTCATGCTCGATCAGCGCGATCATCCGCCCGATCGGGGCGGGGTCGACCGCGTCGCGCTGCAACCGGCGCAGCTCATCGAGCGTGCGGCGGTTGCGCATCATCGCCAGCCGTGACCAATCGGCGAAATCGGCGAAATAGCCGCCCGGGATTTCAAGCAATTTGCCGAACGAGCGATAGCTGCCGCCCTTGCCGAGCAACGGCAGGATCAGCTGGCTGACGATGCGCTGGTCGAAGCGGTCGCCGGCGATGCCGACCCCGGCGGAGGCGAGCGGGATGCAGCGCTGCGCGGCGCCCGGCGCGGCGACGCGGACGATCGAGAAATCGGTCGTGCCGCCGCCGAAATCGGCGACCAGGATCGTCGCCGGGCGGGTCAGCCGGGTGGCATAGCTGTGCGCCGCGCCGAGCGGCTCATAGACATAATGCAGCTCGACGCCGAACTCCTTGAGCATCAGGTCGTAGCGCTGCCGGGCGAGCGCGGCGTCGGGGCGCGCGCCGGCATATTCGACCGGGCGCCCGACGATCACGCGGCGCGGGCGCTGGTCGAGCCGCCCGCCGGCATGTCTCACCAGCTTCTGCAGAAACAGCCGCCCGAGATCCTCGAAGCGGAACGGGCGGTTGAAGATCAGCGCGCGTTCGAACAACGGGCTTGCCGCGACGCTCTTGAACGACTGGACGAAACGGCTGTCGAGCGAGGATTGCAGATATTCCTCGATCGCCCACGGCCCCGCCTCATGCGCGATGCCGTTCCAGCCCTTCTCGTCCTCCCAGAAGCATAACGCCGAGCGGAACACCGCGTCGGTCGCGCCCGGCCCGGCAAAGTCGACAAGGTCGGAGCCGCCGGTGCCGTCGGCCAAAGCGACGACCGTATTGGTCGTGCCGAAATCGAGCCCGAGCGCGGTGGCTGCGTGCGTGCCTGCCATATTGATGCTCCCGGCTGGGGTGAACGGCCGCCCGGCCGAAGGGCGGGCGCCTATGGCACGCGGCGCGGCCGAGTTCAATTCCGCGCGCGCAGCGCCCAACCTTGCAATTTCACAATTATGCCGCCGCGCGGCGCGCGCTTATGCCCGCCGCGATGCTCATCCTGTTCCTGTTCCTGGCGGCGCTCGCGGCCTTTGCGGTCAGCACCGTGGCCGGGGGCGGCGCGGGGCTGATCCTGATGCCGATCCTCGCCTTGCTGGTGCCGGCGGCGCAGGTGCCGGCGGCACTGTCGCTCGGCACCGCGACCAGTTCGGTCTCGCGCAGCATCGTCTTCTGGCGCTCGGTGCGCTGGGATGTCGTGCGACTGTTCGTGCCGATCGCATTGCCGTTCGCGGCGCTGGGGGTGTGGCTGCTGGCGCGGTTCGATCCGGTCTATGTGAAGCTCGCGCTCGGCGCGTTTCTTGTCGCCAATCTGCTGCTGCTGTTCGTCGGCCGCTTGTTCCCGGCACGCACCGTATCGCGCCGCGTTCGGCCGTCGACCGTCCGGCTGATCGGGGCCGCCGCGGGATTGCTCTCGGGGTTTACCGGGCAGGTCGGGCTGCTGTTCAATCGCTTCTACCTCCGGATGGGGATGGAGAAGTCGGAGATCGTCGCCACCCGCGCGCTCAACGAATTGCTGCTCCACGCGCTCAAGCTTGCGCTCTATGCGTGGCTCGGCCTGCTCACCGCGCGCAGCCTGATGGCCGGCACGGTGGTGGGCGTCGCCGCGGTCGCGGCGTCATTCCTGATGAAATGGGGGCTGCCCTATATTCGCGAGCAGCATTTCCGCTTCGCCGGCAATGCGGCGATGGCGGTCGCCGGGGTGAGCATGATGGCCTCGGCGGTGCCGGTGGTGCTGGTGAAGCACAATGCCGGGGTCCGCTATCGCGCCGGCCCCGCGGCGGCCGAGGTTCATGCCTTTTGGGGATCGCGGCATGTGTCGCTGATCTGGGACGATCGGCGCGGCGTCGGGGTGGAAAGAGACATCTCGCTGAAGAAGGTCGCGCGGCGCTACGCCGGGATCGTCCCGGCCCTGCCCGCCGGCACGTCGATCGCCGCGGCGAGCAAGATCGAATGGATCGACGGCGAACAGCTCGAACTGCATTATGTCGCCGGCCGTCGGCGGTGGAAATCGATCATCGATCTGGAGGATTGACCGCGGGGGTCAGTTCGTCGGGGTAATTTTCATCTCCGCGACCAGTTCGTCGACCGTCGCGGTCCTGGCCGGCAGGACGAAGCGGCTGGCGGGTTCCGCCACGCTCTCCACTTTGGTCAGCGTGAAGCGATCGGCGGAGGCGATCGGCGTGCCCAGCGCGAACAATTGCCGGTTCTGCCGCACCATCATCGCCGCGCCGCTGCCGATCAGCGGGCGCATCATCACCATGCTGCTTTCCAGAAACGCCGCCAGCGCGCGCCCGACCGGCGCCAGCGCCGGATCATGCGACACGACCACCTCCGCCGCGGCATCGGGCTTCTCGTCGTCGAGCCCCTTGACCAGCCACACCTCGCCCGCGATCCCCGCGACGGTCTTCGATCCGCCGCGCACCGCATAGAGCGGCGTATCCTTGATCGCGCCGCCCACCGCGCCGAACAGATTCTTGAAGATCGGCGGCATGACGCGATCGAGCGCCGCGGCCACATCGGCGACGCGCGCGACCTGCGGTTTTCCGTCCTGCGGCTTCACCAGATAGAATTGATCGCCCAGCATCAGGCCATAATCGTCGCGCCCCGGCACCGAGACGCGCGCCGCGCCGCCATTGTCGGCGATCTCGACCACCAGTTCCCTGGGCTCCGACGTGCCATTATAGGTCGCGCGGGTGCCGCCGGCGGCGGGCGATGCGGCGAGCAAGGCACAGGCAAGCACGAGCAGACGGCTCATCGATCCTCTCCCTCGGTTTGCGCGCTTATCCGCCTGTTATGACGCGCAGGCCAGCTTTTGTTGCGATCCCGGACCGGGGTTGGTAATCGCGCCGCCAGCAACGGAGTGCCCTCAACGTGATCCTGTAATCGAGCCGAATCTGTCGATCGCCCGTCGGGCGATGCGGATTCCATCGCGCCCGCGAGAACGCGCCGGCGAAACAGGATTATCCACGTCCATCGTTCGCATATCGCGCCGATCGTCATCGGTGCGATCGAGCCATGGCCGCGCATGAGGGCCTTTATGACATCGTCCAATCAATCATCATTCGACATTCTCGCGCACAATCAGGCGGCATGGGATCAACTCGCGGTGCAGGACTGCGAATGGTCGCGCCCGGTATCGCCGGAAGCCGTCGCCGCGGCGCGACACGGGCAATGGTCGGTGCGGCTGACGCCCGGCGAGCTGCCGCCGCACTGGCTGGGGGCGGTCGAGGGGCGCGATCTGTTGTGCCTTGCTTCCGCCGGGGGGCAGCAGGCGCCGATCCTCGCGGCGGCGGGGGCACGGGTCACCGTCTTCGATGCGTCGGAAAGGCAGCTCGATCAGGATCGTCACGTCGCGGCGCGCGACGGGCTCGATCTCGTGACAATTCGCGGCGATATGCGCGATCTGTCGGTCTTCGCCGACGCGTCGTTCGATATCATCTTCAACCCGATTTCGAACCTCTACGTCCCGGATGTCCGCCCGGTGTGGCGCGAATGCCATCGCACGCTGCGCCGCGGCGGGCGGCTGCTGGCGAGCTTCTACAATCCCGTGGTGTTCGTGGGGGATCGCGATCCCGAGCTGGTCAGGGCGGGGCTGGTCCGCCCGCGCTACCGCCTGCCTTATGCCGATACGCGCGACCTGAGCGCCGACCAGCGCGACGCCAAGATCGCGCGCGGCGAGGCCCTGGTCTTCGGCCACAGCCTGAGCGACCAGATCGCCGGGCAGATCGACGCGGGGTTCGGCATCGCGGGCTTCCTCGAGCATGACCAGCCAGTGCCGCGCTTCGTGATGGAACGCTTCCTGCCGACCTTCATCGCGACGCTGGCGGTGAAAGGCTAGCCGGCGCTGCCTTCGGTCATCGGCGTCAAATATCTGTCATCACGGCGAATTATAAACGGGCTCTCGGGGACGTAGACTCGCGGCGTTTCCCCACCCACGCCGCTGGCGGCTTCTCCGGGAGCGCGACCGTGAACCCCTCCCCGGTCCGGTCGCGCTCCTTCCGGGGGGTGTAATCCCCCGGTCACGAAAATGTGGAAGGCCGTGCAGCGAGACGGGAAGAACGGAACCCTCGCATGACGTCCGCCGCCAACCAGCCCACGTTCGAAATGGACCGCATCAAGCGGGAGATCGCCGACAGCTTCGACGAGGAGCTGGAGATGGAGATCGACGAAAGCCGGCTCGAAACCATGTTTCGCGACCTTTCCGATCACCCCGACCACGAGCAGCTCGACCGCCGGGTGTATTTCCGCGAGCTGTTCCGCCTTCAGCATGAATTGGTCCGCCTGCAGGATTGGGTGCAGCACAAGGGGCTGAAGGTGCTCGCGATCTTCGAGGGGCGCGATTCCGCGGGGAAGGGCGGGGCGATCAAGCGCATCACCCAGCGGCTCAATCCGCGCGTGTGTCGCGTCGTGGCGCTGCCGGCCCCCAATGAGCGCGAGCGCACGCAATGGTATTTCCAGCGCTATGTGCCGCATCTGCCCGCCGCCGGGGAGATCGTGCTGTTCGACCGGAGCTGGTACAATCGCGCCGGGGTCGAGCGGGTGATGGGCTTTTGCACCGAGGATGAGGTGGAGGAATTCTTCCGCTCCGCGCCGGAATTCGAGCGGATGCTGGTCCGCTCGGGGATCATCCTCCTGAAATACTGGTTTTCGATCACCGACGACGAGCAGCAATTCCGCTTCAACGTGCGGATTCACGATCCGCTCAAACAATGGAAATTGTCGCCGATGGACGTCGAATCGCGCCGCCGATGGGAGGATTATACCCGCGCCAAGGAAGTGATGCTGGAGCACACGCATATCCCGGAGGCGCCGTGGTGGCTGGTCGAGGCGGTCGACAAGAAGCGCGCGCGGCTCAATTGCATCTCGCACCTGCTGGCGCAGATTCCGTATGACGATGTGCCCAAGGATTCGGTGGTGCTGCCCGATCGCGTGCGGCACACCGACTATATCCGCCACCCGATCCCGCGCGATATGTATGTGCCCGAAGTCTATTGAGCGCCGCCGCTAGCGGCGCATGAAGCCGAGATAGCGGAGCAGCAGATAGGTGGCGAGCGCGGCGCCGGCGGCGAGCAGCGTCGCGAGGAAGGTGCCGGCAAGCCCGGTCTGCAGCGGCATCCCGCCGGTATTCATCCCGAACAGCCCGGTGACGAAGGTCGCCGGCAGCATCAGCGCGGTCATGATCGACAGGATGTAGAGATTCTGGTTGGTGCGCTGCGCCTCGCGGATATCGAGTTCCTCGCGCAGCAGCCGCAATTGCGCAATCACGCCGATGATGTCGCCGTCGAGCGATTGCAGGCGTTGCGACAATTTCTCCACCGTCGGGCGCAGCGCCTCGGGCAATTCCTCGTCTTCCTCGAGCCGTTTGAACACGTCCCACATCCCGCCGAGCAGGCGGTGGATCTGCGCGAGGCGGCGGCGGATCTCGATCAGGTCGCGGCTGGATGGCGGGTGGCGGTTGCCGAGCAGCGCATCCTCCGCCTGTTCCATATTTGCGCTGAGCGTCCGGCTGATGCGGCTGATGCTCTCCGCGCTCGCGCCGACCACCAGATCGAGCACCGCGGCGGGCGAGGACAGATGGAGCCCGCGCGCGACGCGCTGCCGCGCGATATCGAGCGAGCGCAGCGGGCGCGGGCGCGTGGTGACGATCAGATCGGGGGTGAGCGCGATGCGCAGCGCGCCGATCTGCCCGGTATCCTCCTTGTCGAAAGCCTGTTCGAAATCCTGCAGCACGCAGCCGACCACGCCGCTGTCGATCAACGCGCTCTGATAGGTATCGCGGCTGAGCAGCAGTTCGCGGATCGCCGGTGGCAGCGGCGCCTGATCGATCCAGTGACGGGTGCCGTTGTCGGACAGGCCGAGGTGCAGCCAGCGCAGCGCGCCGGGCGGCGCGCCGTCGCAACGGTCGACCTCGACCGCGCCGTCCGCGGTGAAATCATACCCCCAGATCAGCCCCGGCCGGACCCCGGACGGCAGCAGCGAACCGAGGGCAGGCGTGCAAGGGTCTTCGCTTGCCTGCCCGTCCATCGATCAGATCAGGGCGGAGAATATCATGTAGAGGACACCGGCGAGCAGGATCGACACCGGCAGCGTCAGCACCCAGGCCATGACCAGATTGCGGATCGTGCTCATCTGCAGCCCCGACCGGTTGGCGGCCATCGTGCCGGCAACGCCCGAGGAGAGCACGTGCGTGGTGGAGACCGGCAGCCCCAGTTGGTCGGCGGCGAGGATCGTCCCCATCGTGACCAGCTCGGCCGAGGCGCCCTGCGCATAAGTGAGATGCGATTTGCCGATCTTCTCGCCGACGGTGACGACGATCCGCTTCCAGCCGACCATTGTGCCGAGACCGAGCGCGACCGCCACCGCGACCTTCACCCAGGTCGGGATGAACCGCGTGCCCGCGTCGAGCGACGCCTTGTAGGTGCCGATCGCGGTCTTTTCGTCCTCGCTCAGCCCGGCGGCCTTTTCCTTGCCGAGCCGCTTCAGCCCTTCGGAGGCGAGGTACATGTCGTTGCGGACGTTCTCCACCGCGGCGGCGGGCACCTTGGCGAGCGAGCCGTAATCGGCGACCTGCCGGTCGATGTCGCGGATCAGCGTGGCCATCGCGGGCTTGGTGACCGGCTGATAATTGCGGTCGGCGATATAGATGGTGACGGCCTTGCGCGCATCGGCCGGGGTGATCGCGTTGTTGGGCGTATCGTGCAGCGCGATCGCCGCCTTGTGCGCATTGGTGTGGAATTCGGCGGCATATTGCGCCGGCACCGCGCGGTTGAGCGCATAAGCGGTGGGCACCGTGCCGATCAGGATCAGCATGATGAGCCCCATGCCCTTCTGCCCGTCGTTCGAGCCGTGCGCGAAGCTCACCCCGGTGCAGGTGAAGATCAGCAGCGCGCGGATCCACAGCGGCGGGGGCAGGCCGTCCTTCGGCTCCTGATAGAGCGCCTTGTTGCGGATCAGCAGCTTGGCGGCGACGAACAGCAAAGCGGCGAGGCCGAAACCGATCAGCGGCGAGAACAATAGCGCCTGGCCGATCTCCCCCGCCTTCGACCAGTCGACCCCGGCGGTGCCGCTCTTGCCGTGCATGATCGCATTGGCGACGCCGACGCCGATGATCGAGCCGATCAGCGTGTGCGAGCTGGAGGAGGGGATGCCCAGCCACCAGGTCGCGAGGTTCCAGATGATCGCGGCGATGAGCAAGGCGAAGACCATCGCGAAGCCGGCGTTGGAGCCGACCTGCAGGATCAGCTCGACCGGCAGCAGCGAGACGATGCTGAACGCGACCACCCCGGTCGACAGCAGCACGCCGAGGAAATTGAAGAAGCCCGACCATACCACCGCGACATGCGCCGGCATCGCATTGGTGTAGATGACCGTCGCGACGGCATTGGCGGTATCGTGAAAGCCGTTCACGAACTCGAAGCCCAATGCGATCATCAGCGCGACGAACAACAGGATGAAGGGCAGGATCGCCAGCGTCTGCACCCCGGCGGCGCTGGCATCGAGATAGATGCTATAGCCGACATAGCCGATCGCCGCGATGACCACCGCGGCAAAGCCGATCTGGCCGGCGCGGCCGAGCCCCTGGTCGAGATTGGGTCGGGCACTTTTCTCATGCGCCGCGAGAGTCGCGCTCATCATCGCTGCTCCACCTGATTCATGCTCTCGCTAGGCGCGCGGCGTGACAGTCATGTGACTCGGCGTTCATTTCCGACGTGGCTTGTCCCGCGCTGGCACGGTGCGCGCGACTTGCGGCTATCGGCGAGGATGCCTATGCGGCGGTCCTCGCGAACGGTATCCACCGTCATTTCAGGCCATTTACGGGCACGCAGGACTGACAGGATGGCGACGGGCCTCGAAGGTGTCTTCCTCCAGCATCGCGCACAATTGCTCCGCTTTCTCCAGGGCCATGGCGCCGGGGAGGCGGCGGAGGACCTGTTGCAGGAAATGTGGCTGCGCGCGCGCGGCGCGCAGAGCGGGCCGATCGCGCAGCCCTTGTCGTACCTTTATCGCATCGCCAACAATCTGATGCTCGATCGCCATCGCTCGCTACGGCAGGCGGCGATCCGTGAGCGCGACTGGAACGAGGCGACCGGTGCCACCGCGCCCGGCCGCTCCGACGAGCCGGCCGGCGAGCGCGTGCTGATCGCGCGCGAAACGCTGGCGCGGGTGCAGGCGGCGCTCGCCGCGCTCGGCCCGCGTGTCGAGCAGATCTTCCGCCGCCACCGCCTCGACGGCGTGCCGCAGCGGCAGATCGCAGACGAACTGGGGGTGAGCATCAGCACCGTGGAAAGCGACCTGCGCAAGGCGACCGGCGTGCTCGTGAAGCTCAGGAGCACTTTGGATGAGGGTTGACGCGATAGTCTCCGTCTTAGGTGCGACAAGATGACGAACCGACCTGAACCCGATCCGATGACGGACGAAGCGATTGCCTGGGCAGTCCGCGTCGGCGACCCTGCGTTCGACGATTGGGAGGGGTTCGAGCGCTGGCTGTCGGCCGACCCTGCGCATGCCGCGGCCTATCATGCCACGAGCGCGGCGGAGGCCGAGATGGTCGCAATGCTGGCGAGCGAGCCCAAGGTTGTGCCCTTGCCCGTTCCGGCCCCTCGCCCGGCGTGGCGCCGCTGGGCGATCCCCGCGGCGGCGGCGCTGGCGGCGGCGGTGGTCGGCACGGTCGCGGTCGAGACCCAGCTCCAGCCCGCCGCCCCGCTGGTCTATGAGACGGCGGCCGGCGCGCGGCGCACGATCGCGCTGGAGGATGGCAGCAGCGCGATCCTCAACGGCGGCACCCGGCTCGAGGCGAGCCGCGACGATGCGCGCAGCCTGACCTTGGTCCACGGCCAGGCGACCTTCACCGTCCGGCACGATGAGGCGCATCCGTTCCGCGTCGCGGTCGGCGGGGCGAGCGTGGTCGATGTCGGCACGCGGTTCGATATCGTGCGCGACGCACGCGAGACGCGCATCGCGGTATCGGAGGGCGCGGTCGACTGGCAGCGCGACGGCAATTCGGTGCGCCTCAACGCCGGGCGGTCGCTGCGCGTCGCCGACGGGTCGTCGCGGGTCGAGCTGGCCGATGTCGCGCCCGATACGGTGGGCGGCTGGGCGCAGGGCCAGCTTTCGTTCGACGGCGTGACGCTGGCCGAGGCGGCGGCCGATCTGGCGCGGACCCTGGGTACCCCCGTCGCGGTCGACCCCGCGCTGGCGCGGCGGCCGGTGCGCGCGACGGTGCGGCTCGACGGCGGCGCGGAGCGGATCATGCCACGCTTCGCCGCGCTGACCGGGGTGCGCGCGATCCGCGACGGCGCCGGGTGGAGGCTCGCCGCATCGCCGTGATCCGCTGGGCCGCCCCCGTCCTGCTGCTTGCTCTCGTCCCCGCATCGCCAGCGCACGCGGGGCAATCCTATCCGCTCGACCTTCCCGCCGGCCGGCTGGGGGATGTGCTGACCGCGCTCGGGCGGCAGGCGAAGATCAGCATCAGCGTCGACGACGGCGCGATCTGGCAACGCCGCATCCCGGCGGTGAAGGGCGTCTATTCGGTGCCCGAGGCGGTGCGGCGGATGCTGGGCGACAAGGTGGAGGCGGTGGCGATCGAGCCCGGCGTGTGGCGCATCCGCCCGGCGCGCGCCCAGCCGGCGCCCCGGCCCAGGCCGCGCCGCGCACCGCCGCCCGCCGCCGACCAGCCCGGCGAGGGCGAGACGGTCGTCGTCGTCGCCTCCAAGCGCGATATGCGGCTCGGCGATTATGCCGGCAGCGTCTCGGTGGTCGAGGGCAGCGACATCAATTTGGGCGGGGTGGGGGGCACCGATGCGGTGCTCTCCCGCCTCGCCACCATTTCGTCGACCTATCTTGGCGACGGGCGCAACAAATTGTTCATCCGCGGCATCGCGGATTCGAGCTTCACCGGCCCGACCCAGGCGACCGTCGGGCAATATTTCGGCGACATCCGCCTGACCTACAACGCCCCCGATCCCGATCTCAAACTCTATGACGTGCAATCGGTCGAGGTGCTGGAAGGGCCGCAAGGCACGCTCTACGGCGCGGGATCGCTCGGCGGGATCATCCGCATCGTCCCCAACGAGCCTGCATTCGGGGTGACCTCGGGATCGTTCGCGGGGGGCGTCTCGGCGACCCAGCATGGCGCGCCCGGCGGCGATATCGCGGGGACGCTCAACCTGCCGGTGCTCGGCGACCGGGCGGCGCTGCGCATCGTCGGCTATGGCATCAGCGACGGCGGCTATATCGACAATCCGCTGCGCCGGCGCGACGATATCAACCGCACCACCACTGGCGGCGGGCGCGCCGCGCTGCGTGTCGATCTCGGCGGCGGCTGGCGCGCGGAACTCGGCGGCGTCTATCAACGCACCGTCGGCGACGACAGCCAATATGCCGATGCCGGCGCGCCGCGGCTGGTGCGCAACAGCGCGGTCGCGGAGGGGTTCGACGCGAGCTACGGGATGGGCGAGTTCATCCTGTCGCGCGATTTCGGCAAGGTGCGGTTCCGCTCGACCACCGCGCGCATCGCGCAGACGCTCGACGAGCGTTATGACGCGACCCCGCCGGGCGGCACCCCGACGGTGTTCCGCCAGCATAATTATACCGAACTGGTCAGCAACGAGACGCGGCTGTGGCAGCCGCTGGACGATCATTTCGGCTGGCTGGTCGGCGCGAGCTACGTCCACAATCGCACCTTGCTGACGCGCTCGCTCGGTGCCCCCGACCGGCTCGAGCCGGTGACCGGGGTCGAGAATCGCGTCAGCGAACTCACCTTTTACGGCGAGGCGAGCTACCGCCCGGTGCCGTGGCTGATCGCGACCGCGGGCGCCCGTGTTTCGCGCGCGATGCTGTCGGGCGAGGCGCACGATCCCACGCCGGTGTTCAGCGCCGTCGATTTGCTGGCGCGCGCCGCGATCGTCGCGGATCATGACGAGACCAAGGTACTGCCGTCGGTCTCGCTGCTCGCCAAGGCCACGCCGAAACTGTCGATCTACGCCCGCTATCAGCAGGGCATGCGGCCCGGCGGGCTGACGCTGGACGGCGATTTCGTGCGCCGGTTCGCGGGCGATCGGGTCGAGACGGTGGAGGGCGGGTTGCGCTATGGCGATCCGCGGCGCGACGGGTTCGATGTCTCGCTGGGCGTCTCGCATACCGACTGGCACGACATTCAGGCGGATTTCCTCGACAGCGCCGGGCTCCCCTCGACCGACAATATCGGCAACGGGCGGATCTGGTCGGTTGCGGCGTCGGTCGGCTGGCGCCCGGTCCGCGCGCTGCGGCTCGATGCGTCCTTCGCGGTCAATGACGGCCGGGTCACCCAGCCCAGCCAGACCTATCGCGCCTTCCTGCTCGCGGCGGCCCCGCTGCAAGACGGGGGGATCGATCGCATCCCCAATGTCGCGCGCTTCACCGCGCGCGCCGGGTTCGACTGGCAGCACACGCTGCGCGACGATCTGACGCTGCGGGTCGCCGGCTGGGCGCGCTATATCGGGCCGTCGCGGATCGGGGTCGGCCCGGTGCTCGGCGCCGAACAGGGCGATTATGCCGATAGCGCGCTGACGATGCGGGTGGGGACGCCACGCGTCGGATTGGTGTTCGGCGCGACCAACCTGTCCGACAGCATCGGCAATCGCTTCGCCTTGGGCACCCCGTTCGTCACCGGGCGGTCGCAGATCACCCCGCTGCGCCCGCGCACCTTCCGGCTGGGGGTCGATTTTTCGTTCTGACGATCAAGGCCGCTTCCGATCGGCTCCGTCTTGAGGGCGGACGATCAGGAGATACGCCCCCGTGAATTCCCAAGTCGACGTGAAACGGATGCGAGAGGAGCGCGCGCCGGCCGAGCACGAGCCGCTGCCCTTTCCCAACCGACGCGCCAGCGCCGAAACCCCGGCCGAGCCCGATGCCGCAAGGGCACCGTCGTGGCTCGTGCGGCTGCTGCGCCGGCCGTTGTTCATCGCCGTCGTGCTGCTGCCCAATATCGCGGCATTGCTCTATTTCGGGCTGATCGCCGCGCCGGTCTATACCTCGACCGCGGCGCTGATCGTGCTCAACCCGAAGCAGAACGGGCCGAGCCTGTCGTCGTTGCTGTCCGGCGCGTCGGGCGACAGCTCCGAGCAGGGCGGCTATATCCTGCGCGAATATTTCCGGTCGTGGGATGCGTTTCGCCGCGTCGAAAAGCCGATGAAGCTCGCCGACAATTTCGCCACCGGCGATCTGGTGAGCCGCTTCGGCGGCGTCGCGACGATGTTCGGGACGAGCGACCTCGCCTTGTGGCGCTATTTCCAGAAGCAGGTCGACGTCGATATCGAGCAGAAGAGCGGCATCGTCACCGTCAACGTCAATGCCTATGATCCGGTCTATGCCAATGGCCTCGCGCGGCAATTGCTCGCCCAGGCGATCGCGCACATGGATGCGATGAACGCGCAGCAGCAGGGCGATTTCGTGCGCAACGCAGCCCAGCGCAAACAGGCGATCGAAACCGCGCTCCAGCGCGACCTCGCCGCGCTGGCGCAATTCCGCAACCAGACCGGCACCTACGATCCCAAGCAGCTCTATCAGTCCAACCTCGAGCTGATGAACAGCCTCGCGCTCAAGGCGGCCGACCTCAAGTCGCAGCGCGACGCGATCGCGCGTGCGACCCCCAATAATCCGCAGGCCGACAATCTCGAGACCGCGACGCAATCGGTGCGCGGCGATCTGGCGTCGACCGCGCGCAACTTCCCCGAGATGGCGCGCAGCTCGTCGCGCTACGAAAAGCTGCTGGTCAGCCGCGATACCAACATCACCTTGCTGGGGCAGGCCAATCAGGCGCTGCAACAGGCGCAGGCGAGCGCCGAGCAGAATCGCTATTATCTGAACGTCATCAGCAACCCGTCCGAGCCGCGCACCCCCGACAAACCCTATCGGCTGGCGTGGATGGCGGGGACATTGCTCGCCAGCCTCCTGCTGTGGGCGCTGCTGCGATGAGCGCGGTGTTTCGCGTCGCGGGGCTGGCCGCGCTGTCGCTGAGCCTTGGCGCCTGCAGCACGCTGGCCGGCGGCGGCCCCTCCGCCCATACGATCCGCAAGACCCCGGAGGTCGAGATCGTCAGGGTCACCCCGGCGCAGGCCGCGGCGGCGCAGGCCGAGGCGGCATCGGATCGCGAGCGCGCGCTCGATGACGCGCTCGGCCGGCTGCGCGCCGCGCCCGCGCATGCGGCGTTCCGGTTCGCGCCGGGCGACGTCATCGACGTGACGATGTGGAGCTATGCCGCGCTGCCCGGTGGCGGCACGCCGTTCGGCGGCGGGCCCGGGGCGACCCCGCTCGGCAGCTTCACGCTCGCCGACGATGGCGCGGTGCTGCTGCCTTATGCCGGGCGCACCGCGCTGGCGGGGCTGACGCTGGAGCAGGCGCAACAAGCGATCGCACAGCGCTATGCCAGCCAGCGCGTGCTGCAAAAGCCGAGCGCAACGGTGCGGCTCGCCGCCTCGCCGCAGAACGACATTCTGGTGACCGGCGCGATCGGCCACCCGAGCCGGATCGCGTGGAACCCCGGCGGGATGACGCTGGCGCAGGCGATCACTCAGGCGCTGGGCGACGGCAATGCTACGCTCGGCACCGGCGATCTCTCCGCGACGCGCGCCGCGGTGCGCGTCTCGGTGGTGCGCGGCGATGCCGGCCCGGTCGAGGTGCCGATCTCGGCCGCGTTCGAGCAACGGATCGCGCTCAAGCCGGGCGACCGGGTGATCGTGCGCAAATCGCCGATGGTCGAGGTGACGGTGCTGGGCAGCACGCGCAAGAACGGCGTGCTCGGCTTCGCCCGGCAGCCGGTGCTGGCCGAAGCGGTCGCCGAGGCCAACGGGCTCGACAATAATCTCGCCAATGATCACGCGGTATTCGTGCTGCGCCGGCGCGCGGCGGCGAAGCCGGTGCTCTACGAATTCGCGTGGAAGCGCGGCGACGGGCTGGTCGCGGCGGATCAATTCCCGCTCGAAACCGGCGATGTCGTCTATGTCGCGGAGGCGCCGATCGTCTCGATCCAGAAGGTCGTCGGGCTGCTGTTCCAGGTGACCCTCCCGGTGCAGGTGCTGCGCTAGATGAACGCGCCGTTCGAACTCTATCTGCGACACCTGTGCTTCCACGGGGCGCCCGACGGCGGCGTCGGCGACTGGGCGGACCTGCGCCGCCATCTCGACGACGACGGGACGCCCCCGCTCCAGCCGCCGCCGCGCCGCCGGCCGATCGCGACGCCGCAGCTCGATCTGTCGCTGAAGGGCAATTTGCGCAGCAAGCCCTTCGCGCGCGGGGCGCAGCGCGGCTGGCAGCGCGTGGTGGAATATCGCCAGCGCGTCAGCCTCGCGCTGACCATCGCGACGACCGGGGCGATCCTCTATCTCTCCGCGATCATGCTGCGCGCGCAGCAGATGCCAGAAGCCGCCTTCTGGCTCTATCTGCTCGTCTACGGGACGATGACCTTCTTCCTGTGCGCGAACTTCTACAAGATGATGCTCGGCACCTGGTATATGTTGCGCGGGCCGAAGGGGAATCCGTGGCATCCGGCGCATCGCGCGTGCGATCCGCTGCCGAATGTGCGGGTGGCGATCGTCTATCCGGTCTATCACGAGGATGTCGAACGGGTCGCCGCGGGGATCGCCGCGACGTGGGAATCGCTTGCGACCAAACACCCCGGCTTCGCGCATCATTTCGACAATTACCTGCTCTCCGACAGCCGCGACCCGGCCTATCGCATCGTCGAGGAAGAAGCGGTGCAGCGGCTGCGCGAGGCGTTGCCCGAGGGGCGTTTCTTCTATCGCTGGCGCGTCAGCAACGCCAATGCGAAGATGGGCAATATCAGTGACTTCTGCCGGCGCTGGGGCGGCGATTACGATTATATGCTGGTGATGGACGCCGATAGCGTGATGGACGGCGATGCGATCGTCGATCTGTTGCGGATGATGTCCGGCAACGATCGCATCGGCATCCTCCAGACCAACCCCACGCCGATCCTGCGCACCAGCCTGTTCGGGCGGATGCAGCAATTCGGCGCGCGGCTCTACGGCTCGGTTTTCTCTTACGGGCTGCAGGCCATGTATATGGGGAATGCGAGCTATATCGGGCATAATGCGATGCTCCGCATGGCCCCGTTCGTCCGCCATGCGATGCTCCCCACCTTGTCCGGCCCCAAGCCGTGGGGCGGCAAGCCGATGAGCCACGACATCATCGAATCCGCTTTGGTGGCGCGTGCCGGTTACGAAGTGTGGTTCCTCGCCGATACCAAGGGCAGCTATGAGGAGATGCCCGCCAACATCCTTGCCTTCATCATCCGCGAGCGGCGCTGGATGCAGGGCAATCTCCAGCATCTGCGCTTCGTCTTCCTGCGCGGGCTGCGTTCGATCCACCGCGAGACCTTCATCAACGGATCGATGGGCTATCTGTCGGCGCCATTATGGGCGTCGTTCCTGGTGATCTCGGTGTTCGGGATGCTCAACTTCCTGCATTATGGCCTGCTCGGCCTCGGCAGCCTGAAGATGATCCAGATGCCGATGCTGATGCTGCTGATCTCCTCGCTCGTCTTCCTGTTCATGCCGCGGCTGATCGCGGTCGGCATCCATATCGCGCAGGATCGCGCGCGGCTGTTCGGCGGCAAGGACAAGCTGGTGCTGTCGGTGTTGCTCGAAACCCTGTTCTCCTTCTTCTTCTCGCCGCTGATCATGATCTGCATCACGCGCTTCCTGTGGATGTTCGTGAAGCGCCGGAGCATTACCTGGGGCACGCAGGCGCGCGGCGACGAGCCGCTGTCGATGGAATTGTGCGTGCGCCATTTCGGCTGGATCAGCGCGCTCGGCACCGCCTGCCTTGCCGCGATGATCTATTCGATCAGCCATGTGCCGTGGACGCAGACGATGCTGCTCTCGGCGATGTCGGGCGGGCTGGTCGAGCCGATCGACCTGTTGATCTGGTTCTCGCCAGTGCTGCTGGGCTTCACCTTCTCGATCTGGATCGCGGCGATCACCAGCCGGACGTTCGACGGCGTCGCGTCGCGGCACCTGTTCGCGATCCCCGAAGAGATCGAGACCCCGCCGGTGGTGCGCGCGGTGCTGCGCTGGGAGGCGCGTTTCCGCGATGTGCTGCCCGATGTCACCGCGCCCGATGCGGTGATTGCCGAGGCGCTGCGCGATCCGCGTTTCTATGTCCTCCACCGCCGCGAGACGCGCGCGCGGCCGCAGGTGGCGGGCGCCTTGCTGGCCAAGATCAATGCGGTGGAAAAGCTCAGCCGCGATGAACTGATGGCCGCGCTGTCCGACCGGCGCTGCTTCGACGAGCTTCACGCCGCGGCGGTCGCGGGGCATGATCGCCCGCGGTGAGGCGCGTCAGCGCGTCCCCAGGGTGGTGAAGCATTTGCTGGTGATCAGCCACCCGCCGGCATCCTCGACCAGATGGAAGCGATCGAGGAAATCGTACCGGCCGGCGAACGCGGTCGAGTGAACCGCGCCGGCCGCGACGCGGCCGTTGACGGTCAGCTCGATCACATTGGCGGCGAAATCCGCGTGATCAATCCCCGTCGCGGCGAGCGCCGCGACATCGTCGAGAAACGGCGCGGGGCCGCCGATCAGCATCGTCCCGTCGAGGTCGCCGCTCATCACCGCAGCGCGGTGGAAGCAGCGGGCGAGCAGGTCGCGGTCGAGCGCCTTGCAGCCTGCCGCATAAGCGTCGAGCGTGGCGCGGGGGGTGTCGAAGCTCATCTCGTTTCCTTTCCGGTTACCACGCCGGCCTCGATCAATCCGAGCAGCGCGACAGAAGCGGCGATCATCGCGGCGCAGAAGACCAGCATCGCCGTCGCGCCGGCGTGGCTCAGGATGCGCCCGGTGATCACCGGGCCGATCGAGGTGCCGAAGCCGATCACCATATTGACCCACGCCATGATCCCCCCGCCGGTATCGCGGCTGGCGATCGCCGCGAGGATGAACGGCAGGGTGAAGGTCCAGGAGAATTTGAAGGCATAAGCCGCGCCGGCGAAGGCGGTGAGGTCGAGCCGGCCGGGTAGCATCAGCACCGCGCCGAGCAGCAACGCATAGCCGATCGCCAGCGCATAGCCGCGGCGGATGCGCCCGCCGAGAAAGGTCGCGAGCAACGCGCCCGCGATACCGAGCAGCGAGGCGAGCGCGATCGTATCGGCGACCGGCAATGGCTTCAGCCCGGCGCGGCCGGCGATCACCGACATGAACGCCCAGCATCCGCCGAGCCCGACATAGAAAGCGAGCACCGCGATCATCGCGACGACCGGCAGCAGCGCGCCGCGTCGCGTGCCACCGGCGGGGCGCGGCGCGATCGTCGGCGCGTCGAAGCGAAAGGCGAGCGGGAAGGCCGCGGCCATTGCGGCGGCCATCAGGAAATAAAAGGCATTGAGCCCGACATAAGCGAACAGCCGCGGCAGCAGCGTCAGCCCGATCGCGCCCAGGACGAGCTGGCCGGCGATCCACCAGCCGAACAGCCGGTCGCGATTGGCCGAGGCGCCGGCGGCGTTGAGGCACAGCAGCATCAGCGCGCCGCCCGCCATCGCGGTCACCAGCCGCATCGCGAACAGCAAGGCGATGCCGGGGGCGATGGCGGACAGCAGGTTGCCGACAATGAACACCCCGGCCGCGACCGGCGCGATCTGGCGCGAGGTGAAGCGGCGCATCCACCATAAGGCGGGGAGCGAGGCGAGGCTGATCCCGCCGAGCTCGAACAGGAAATAATCGCCGACATCGGCCGGGGTCAGCCCGCGCTCGGCGATCAGCTGGGTGGTCAGCACCGGCGCGACGAGCAAGGCGAGCGGCACGATCGCGCTGAACGCGACGATCCGCGCCACCTTATCCCATGTCTCGGGCGCGGGGGCGGCACCGGCCTTCATGCGCGCCTCGCGAGATCGAGCGCTTCGGCCTGTTCAACGAGCAGCCGGCGCTGTAGCGCGCGCATCGCCTCATGGGGTTGTTGCGCGCGGACGAAATCGAGGATCGGATCGACCACGCCGCTGCGCGCGCCGCTCAGCGCCTCGATCAAGGCATGCGCGCAGAACGGGGTATAGACTTCGGAATAGCCACCCTCGTGGATCGCGACGAGCCGCCCGTCGCACAATTCGTCGGCCAGCGCGCGCGCGCGGGTCATCATCGCGCGGAAGGTTTCGCTATGCGCCAGCATCCGCGCGAGCGGATCGAGCGCATTGGCATCCACCCCGCTGGCGATCACGATCAGCTCCGGGCGATAACGCCGCAGTGCCGGCGCGACGACCAGATCAAGCGCATCGAGATAGGCCTGATCGCCGCCGCCGGGGAGCAGCGGGATATTGAGATTATAGCCTTCGCCCGCCCCGGTGCCGCGCTCCGACGCGGCGCCGGAGGCGATCGGATAGCAATTGTCCTGGTGGATCGAGATCGTCAGCACATCGCGCCGCGCCTCGAAGATCGCCTGCGTGCCGTTGCCGTGATGCACGTCCCAGTCGAGGATTGCGACGCGCGACAATCGATGCCGCGCGATCGCTGCCTCCACCGCGATCGCGCCATTGGCGAGCAGGCAGAAGCCGAAGCCGCGGTCGGGCAGGCAATGATGCCCCGGCGGGCGCGTCATCGCATAGGTATTGTCGTGCGACCCGCTCAGCACCGCCTCGATCGCGGCGATCGCCAGTCCGGCGGAAAGCCGTGCATTGTCATAGCCGCCGGGGCCGAAACTGGCATCCTGCCCGACGGTGCCGCCGCCGGCCGCGCTGAGCTGTGCGAAGCGATCGAGATAGTCGCGCGTATGGACGCGGCGCAGCGCCTCCTCCGGCGCGGGTTCGGCGCTGCGCCGGTCGAGCGATGCCGCGACGCCGGAGACTTCGAGCAGCGAAACGATGCGGCGCTTGGGATCGGGCGCCTCGGCCATGAAGCCGCCGTTCGACGGTTGCACCCAGCCGCCCGCCGGCAGATTGCCGGTGTGGACCGCGCCGAAATGCCACAAGGTCCGCTCGTCGTGGAAGAAGCCGGTGGTCACCACGCACCGCCCGTCGCTCGCCGCCCGATTCCCGCCATGCGCCTCTCCATCGGTAATTTATCATGATAATTTACAGCGGCGATTTAATTTGGCAACAAACTTGTTTATGAGCCGACGAGCGGCGCGGATTCGATATCATAACACGGTAAACATCGAAAAATTGCGCGAAGCCGGTTCGATAAAATGTTTGAGAGGCTAATAAAATGACGCGCGTGACTCACCCGCTGGACCCGCTCACCACCGCCGAGATCGATGTCGCGCTGGCCGCCATCCGCGCCCGCGAGGGGGGTGATCCGCGGTTGCGCTTCGTCAGCGTCGAGCTACGCGAGCCGCCCAAGCCGGCGGTGCTCGCGTGGCGACCCGGCGACACGCTGCGGCGCGAGGCGGCACTGGTGCTGTTGCGGCGCGATACCGGGGCGACGATCGAGGCGGTGGTCGATCTGGCCGCCGGGGTGGTGAGCGACTGGCAACTCCTGGCGCTGGACCAGCCACCGTTCGGCCAGCCCGCGGTGATGCTGGAGGAATTTCAGGCGGTCGAGCGCGCGGTGAAGCGCGATCCGGCGTGGCGCGCGGCGGTGGCGCGCCGCGGGCTGAGCGCGGCGGAGATCGATCTGGTGCAGGTCGATCCCTTTTCCGCCGGCCATTTCGGCTATGCCGCCGAGGCCGGGCGGCGCTGCGTCCGCGCGGTGGCTTATTATCGCGAACAGCCCAATGACAATGGCTATGCCCATCCGATCGAGGGGCTGGTCGCGGTGGTCGATCTCAACCGCGAGGAGATCGTCACCTTGGTCGACGAGCCCGTTATCGTCCCGATCCCGCGCAAGAAGCGCAATTACGAGGCCAAGGATCTCCCCGCGCCGCGCACCGACCTGAAGCCGCTGCATATCGTCCAGCCGGACGGGCCGAGCTTCGCGGTCGACGGCTGGCGGGTCGATTGGCAGAAATGGTCGTTCCGCATCGGCTTCACCCCGCGCGAGGGGCTGGTGCTGCATCAATTGAGCTATGCCGACGACGGGCGCGAGCGCCCGATCATCTATCGCGCGAGCGTGACCGAGATGGTCGTGCCTTATGCCGATCCCACCGCCAATCATTATTGGAAAAGCGCGTTCGATGCCGGTGAATATGGCCTGGGGCGGCTGGCCAATGCGCTCGAACTGGGGTGCGACTGCCTCGGCCATATCCATTATTTCGACGTGCCGGCGGTCGACGATCTCGGGCGGCCGATGGTGATGAAGAACGCCATCTGCATGCATGAGGAGGATTATGGCATCCTGTGGAAGCATCACGAATTTCGCACCGGGGTTCACGAAACGCGGCGCTCGCGGCGGCTGGTGATCAGCTTCTTCGCGACGGTCGGCAATTACGATTACGGCTTCTATTGGTATCTCTATCAGGATGGCACGATCCAGCTCGAGGCGAAGCTGACCGGGATCATCCAGACCGCGGCGGTCGCGCCGGGTGAGCGCTATCGCTGGGGCGGAATGGTCGACGACGGGCTGGGCGGGCCGACCCACCAGCATTTCTTCAACGTGCGCATGCATATGATGGTCGACGGCGACGAGGGAAACAGCGTCTCCGAACATGAATTCCATCCGCGCCCGTGGGGCACCGACAATCCGCACGGCAATGTCTTCGATCTGGTCAGCCGCCCGCTCGAGCGCGAGCGCGACGCCGCGCGCGAGGCGGACGGGCGCACCGGGCGCTATTGGAAGATCGTCAATCCCAACCGCACCAATTCGGTCGGCGGCGCGCCGGGGTATAAACTGGTCGTCCAGCCCAGCCCGCTGATGCTCGCCCAGCCCGGCAGCTATGTCCACGCGCGCGGCGGCTTTGCCGCCAAACATGTCTGGGTGACGCGCTATGACCCGGCCGAGCGCTATGCGAGCGGCGATTATCCCAACCAGCATCAGGGCGGCGACGGGCTGCCGCGCTACATCGCCGCCAACCGCGATATCGCCAATGCCGATATCGTGCTGTGGCACAGTTTCGGCCACACCCATGTCTGCAAGCCGGAGGATTTTCCGGTGATGCCGGTCGAATATGCCGGCTTCATGCTCAAGCCGAACGGATTCTTCGCCGCCAATGCCGGCAGCGACGTGCCCGCCGCGCGCGATGCGGCGAGCATCCGCCACGGCGGCGGCTGTTGCGGCTGACGCGCGAATTTCGGAAAGGGATGCGATGATCGAACGATTGATTTTGGTGGGCGCTGCGCTGGTCGTGTCGCCGGTGGCGGCATCGGCGCAAACCGGCGCGGCGCTCGCGCCGTGCGCGATGTGTCATTCGACCAAGCCGGGCGAAAACCGCCTTGGCCCGACATTGAGCCATGTCGTCGGGCGGCCCAAGGCCGCGGTCGCCGGCTTCGCTTATTCGCCGGCGATGAAGGCGCAAAAGGGCGTGTGGAGCGAGGCGGCGCTCGATGCCTTTCTCGCCAATCCGCGCGCCGCGGTGCCGGGGACGCGGATGATCTATAGCGGCATGCCCGATGCGGCGCAGCGCACGAAGCTGATCGCGGAGTTCAAGGCGCTGAAATAGGCGCGAAAATGAAGCGAAGATTAGATGGAGCGTTAACCGTGGCAGCTTAATCCCCCAACCGCGCTTGTCGGAGAATGGGTTTGGCCACGCACTATTCGTCTTCTTTCGCGTCGGGCCCGTCCGGCGCGCTGGCCGATCCGGCGCATGCGATTCTCGGGCCGCGGCGCGATGCCTTGTTCTTCTGGGGGGCGCCTTTGCTCGCCTTCCTGCTCATTCAGGCGTGGCTGCGCGGGTGGGACGCGCTGGCGCCGCAGGCCGCCGCCGCGCCGATGGTGATCGGGCTGTTCGGCGCGGTGTCGGTGCTGACCTGGGCGCATCTGATCGCGGTGGTGCCGCGCGCCTATCTGAACCGTGAGGTGTTCAGCGCCTATCGCATGCGGCTTACCGTCGTGCCGGTCGTGCTGATCGCGCTGCTGCTGCTGTCGCCGACCGCGCTGATCCTCGCCTCCGTCCTCGCGGTTTTCTGGGACGTGCATCATTCGGCGATGCAGAATTTCGGCTTCGCGCGCATCTACGACATGAAGGCCGGCAACCCGCCGCACCAGTTGCGCGCCACCGATCTCCGACTGAACTGGGCGCTCTATGTCGGGCCGATCGCGGCCGGCGCCGCGCTTGCCACGCATATGGATCATTTCCTCAAATTCGACGGCACCGCATTCCACGCGCTGACCACGCTGCCGGGGGTGCTGGCCGGCGAAAACCATGTCATCCGGCTGGCGGCGATCAGCCTCTATGGCGTCGTGATCGGCCGCACCGCGATCGATTATCATCGCGCGTCGCGCGCGGGATACCGGCTGCCGGCGCATAAGCTGGCGACGCTGCTGGTCACCGGCGCGGTCTCGATCCTCGCCTGGGGTTTCTCGCCGCCGCTGGTCGCGCTGGCGACGGTCAATCTCTACCACGCCGTGCAATATTTCGCGCTGGTGTGGACCAAGGAAGGCGGCCGCATGACCGGCCTGCTCGGGCGCGGCAACCGCCACCGCGCGGCGCTGTTGTTCTTCGCCGGCAGCGCGATATTCGGGCTCGGCTATGCGGCGGCGGCGACGGGCAGCGTTCGCTGGCTCGTCGCGCCGTTCATCGCCTGCTCGCTGCTCCACTTCTGGTATGACGGCTTCGTCTGGTCGGTCCGCAAGCGTCAGGTGTGAAGCACAAAAAAAAAGGGCGGCCCGCGCCGGCGCGCCGCCCTGCTCCCGGGGGGCGGGGAGGGTGATCATTGCGCCGCGGCGGCGCTGCCCAGCAATTGCTCGATCGTATAGAGCCGGCCGGTCTTCATCACCTTGCGCACCTTGCTGGCATTGGCGATGTCGTCGAGCGGATTGCCCTCGACGAACACCAGGTCGGCGATCTTGCCCGGCTCGACCGTGCCGAGATCCTTGCCCATGCCGAGCAATTCGGCCGGCACCCGCGTCGCGCTGCGCAGCGCCTCGAGCGGGGAGAGGCCGGCTTTCACTTCCTGCGCCAGCTCATTGTGGGTGTTGATCCCGATCGGGGTGAAGGGCGAATCCGTCCCCACCACGATCCGCCCGCCGGCGCGGAAGATCTTGCTGATCGACTGGCGGATATTGTTCGCCAGCACCTCGGCGCCGGGGCCGTTGGCGAAGCTCATGATCGGCCCCTCGCGCACCCACACCGGCTGCAACGCCCAGCGCGCCTTGGCGATCGCGGGATCGCGGTCGACCAATTCGGTCGTCGGGGTGAACAGGGAGATGGTCGGCGTCACCGTCATCCCCGAGGTGGCGATGATCGTCACCGCATCGTCGTAAGCGATGTTGAGCTGGCTCGCCTTGGCGGAATAGCCGCGCCCCGCGCCATTGCCGTCGAGATGCTCGACGCTGTCGCTCCCGAACAAAGCGGCGGGATAGATTTCGTGGCGGCTCACCGGCAGCCCGGCGGCATGCGCGGCGGCGACGATATCCTGCCGCACCGGCTCGGCGGTGTGGACGTAGGATTTGATCATGTCATAGCCGAGCTGCGTCGCCAGCGCGATCTGGCGGCCGACCGCGGCGCGATCGGCGACCGGCGTGCCCATTTCCCACACGGTGCGTTCGCCGTCGAGGATATAGCCGGTCACGAACATATTCGGGCCGGGCCGTTGGCCCGCGGCGATCGCCTCTTTTTCTTCGATGACGTCGCCGGGCACATTGCCGGGGCTGCGGACCGTAGTGATGCCATAGGCAAGGTAGAGCCGCCCGAAACTGGAACCATATTCCTTGATGAGATGGACGTGCATGTCCATCAGGCCGGGCATCACCGTCAGCCCGGATGCGTCGATCAGCCGCCCCTCCACCGGCCGCGTGCCGTGGGGCGTGATCGATCGGATGCGGCTGCCGTCGACGACGATGTCGACGTCGCGCCGCGCCGCCTCGCTCACCCCGTCGACCAGCAGGCCGGCGCGGATCGTGGTGATGCCGTCGCCGCGCGCCGCGGTCCATTGCAGCGGCAGCGCGACCTTGCGCGCTGCGCCGCCGGCGACCGGGAAGAGCTGCATCGTGCCGCCGGTATTGACCAGCAACGTCTGCGAATCCCCGCTCCAGCTCACCCCGGTCGGGATCGTGTCGGACAATTTTCGCGGTGCGCCGGCCGGGCCGCCGTCCGGCGCGGCGGGCTGGAGGTAGAGCGCGCTGTCCATCTGATAGGCGTAATATTTGCCGTCGGGCGACAAGGCCGGGCCGTCGCCGGAACGGTTGCCGACCGACTTGCCGGGCACCAGCGAGACATTGCGCGCCTCCCCCGTGCCGTCGTCGGCGACGATCGCCAGCTCGTTATAGCCGCCGACGACATAGGATTGCGACGCGGACGGATTATGCAGCGCCGCGACGATCAGCGACCGGCCGTCGGGGGTGAAGGCGGGATAGCCGGGGCTGGTGCCGGCCTGTTTGATCTCGCGGCTCTGGCGCGTCGCGAGGTCGAGCACGCGCACCGCTTCGTTATAAGCGCCGCTCGCGTCGACATAGACAATGCGGGTGCCGTCGGGCGACCAGCTCGGGCGCATCTCCGCGCCGGGCGCGTCGGTCAGCCGCTCATGCTTGCCGGTGGCGACGTCGACCGCCCACAGGTCGAGCGAACCCGCGCGGTCGCTGGCATAAGCGATCCGGTCGCCGTTGGGCGACCAGGCGGGATCGACCACCGCCCAAGGGCCGCCGTCGGTCAGCCGGCGCGGCTTGCCGCCGACCGGCATCACCCACAGATCGCCCAGCGCGGTGAACGCCACCTGTTTGCCGTCGGGCGACAGCGTGGCGCGCTGCACCCCGGTCACCGGGCGCGGGCCGGGGGCGTCGAGCACGACATGCCGCTTGGCATAATCCGCGTGCCGCACCGTCAGCTCGGCGGTGAAGGGGATGATCTGTTCGCTGCCGTCGCCGTCGACGCGGCGGCGCTTGAGCTTGCCATCGGCGGCATAGAGCAGGTCGCCGCCCGGCAGCCAGGCGGCGCGGAACGGGTGGATGTCCTCGCCCTCGATCAGCGGCTGGTCGCCGCGCATCAGCACCGCCTTGCCCTCGGCGATCCGCGCCCAGAGCACTTGCTTGCCGTCCGCGGTCCAGGTCGGCGTGCCCATCGGGACGTTCATCCCGAAGGCCATGACATTGGCGGCAGCGGCGCGCGTCTCATGCCCGGCCATGTCCGCGACATAGATGCCGGTCGCCCCCATCCGATCCGAGACATAAGCGATGCGCGTGCCGTCCGGCGACCAGCTCGCGCGGCTGTTCCCGCCGGGGCCGGCGCTCAGCTTGCGCATCGCGCCGCTCGCCATGTCGCGCGCCCAGATATCGAACTTGCCGTCGCGATCGGCGGTGAAGGCGAGCCATTTGCCGTCGGGCGACCACGCCGGCTCGCGCGCCTCCAGCGGCGCGTCGGACACGGGATGCGCCCCGCTGCCGTCGGGCGCGATCAGCCAGATGCGGTAATGGCCGTCGCGGTTGGACTGGAAGGCGATCCACTTGCCGTCGGGCGACCAGCTCGGCTGGCGCCCGTCATAGAGCGCGTCGGTGATCGCGGTCGCCGCGCCGCCCGACGCGGGCATCACATAGAGCACGCCCTGCAGATCGAACACGATGCGCGACCCGTCCGGCGCGAGCGCGAAGGCGAGGTGGGTGCCCTCCGAAACGCGAATCGTGATCGGTTCGGCGGCCTGCGCCGCGGGCGCCAGCGCGGGGGCGGCAAAACAAGCGAGCGCCAGCAGGTTCGATCCGATCATCGCCTTGGCCTTCATCGCGTCCCCGCCCCCGAATTTACCATCGTTATCGTGCCGGCGCAGCCGCGTCGCGACCCGCCGTGTTGAGCAACTGACAGCATGGATATTGTTTGCTGTCAAATTATAAACTGCGACGCGGCGAAGGCATTGAACGACCCTCGCGGATTCCCTCAACACCCGGCGACATTTGGATAAGTAACTGTTTCTGCGTGCACATTCGGCGCGCATCGCGCCGTGCAAAAACAAGTTTGCGGTCCAACCTTTTTTGGTTGACGCTGAATTTCGTGCAGCATAGCATTGGGGCTGCAAACAATATCGGCTGCGCACATGAATGCCGCTGGCCGTGACAGGGGAGGATTAACCGCATGCGACCCATCGCCTTGGCGCTTCGTGCGTCCGTTTCCGCTCTCGCGCTCGTTCCGCTGGCGCCGGCCGCGGCGCAGAATGCGGCGCCCGCGCCGGCCAGTACCGCGACTCAGGATGGCGGGATCCCCGACATCATCGTCACCGCGACCAAGCAGGAGCAGGCGATCAGCCGCGTGCCGATTAGCATTTCGGCGATCACGCAGGAGCAGATGGACCAGCAATCGGTCCGCACCTTCCGCGATATCGCGACGCTGACGCCGGGCGTCACCTTTACCCCCGGCACCCACGGCAATGGCGCGTCGAACGACGTGTCGATCCGCGGCATTTCATCGGGATCGGGCACCGCGACGGTCGGCGTCTATATCGACGAGACCCCGGTGCAGGTGCGGCCGAGCGGCAATTACGATTCGAGCAATCCCTATCCGCGCATCTTCGATCTCGATCGCGTCGAAATCCTGCGCGGGCCGCAGGGCACCTTGTTCGGCGCGGGATCGGAAGGCGGCACGATCCGCTTCATCACCCCCGAGCCGAGCCTCTCGCGCTACAGCGTCTATGCGCGCAGCGAGATGGCGATGACCAAGGATGGCGATCCCAGCTACGAGGCGGGGGTCGCGGTCGGCGGGCCGATCGTCGAGGACAAATTGGGGTTCCGCGTCAGCGTCTGGGCGCGGCATGACGGCGGCTATGTCGACAAGGTCGACTGGTACGACCGGCGCGACGTGGCGCAGAATGTCGACTGGAGCAACGCGCTGGTGGTGCGCGGCGCGCTGAAATGGCAGCCGGCGCCGAACGTCACGATCACCCCGGCGATCTTCTTCCAGAAATCGCACAGCAACGATTCATCGGTGTTCTGGAAAGCCTATTCCGACCCGAACGATACCAAGTTCGTCAGCGGCAACCAGGTGCGCACGCCGAATGACGACACTTTCTGGCTGCCGTCGCTCAAGATCAATGTCGATCTGGGCGGGGTCACCGCGGTGTCGAACACCTCTTATTTCCACCGCGACAACAATAATGTCTATGATTCGACCACGCTGGACATTTCGTCCTTCACCTCGATCTTCGGGCATCCGGTCGATACGATCCCGCCGCCCCAGGCGCTGCGCAACGTCTATTCGCCGGCGTTCCTCACCGCCGGGCAGCGCACCTTCACGCAGGAAGTGCGGTTGCAGAGCAGCAACCCCGATGCGCGGATCAGCTGGGTGCTCGGCCTCTATTACCAGCATGCCAAGCAGACCAGCTCGTACAATGTCCAGAGCACCTTCATCAACGACATCCTGAGCTATGCCGCGGGCGTTCCGCTGACGATCGGGCAGATTTTCGGCACCAATCTCTATCAGGGCCGCTTCCTGCTCTATTCGAACGGCTCTCTGGTCGATGAGGAAGTCGCCGGCTTCGGACAGGTCAATTTCAAGCTGACCAGCAATCTCACGCTGACCGCCGGCGCGCGCGCCTCTAAGCTGACCTATAATAGCGCGAGCTTCTCGGCCGGCCCGGTTGCGGGCGGCGCGGGGACCAACAATACTGCGCATGCCACGGCGAGCCCGGTGACGCCCAAGTTCGGCGTGTCATGGCAGGCGACGCCGGCGACGATGCTCTATGCCTCCGCCTCGAAGGGTTTCCGCCCCGGCTCGACCACCGGCAAGGTATCGAGCCAGTGCGGCCCCGATCTCGCCGCGCTCGGCCTCACCACCGATCCGCGTGAGATCAAGCCGGATTCGGTGTGGAGCTATGAAGCCGGGCTCAAGACCAAGCTGTTCGGCGGGCGGATGGTGATGGACGGCAGCGTCTATCGCATCGACTGGACCGACATCCAGTCGGGGCTCACTTTGCCGAATTGCAACACGCCGTTCGCCGCCAATTTCGGCAATGCGCGCAGCCAGGGCTTCGATCTGTCGATCAATGCCAAGGTCGGCGCCGGGTTCAGCCTCGGCGCGGCGGTCGGCTATGCCGATGCGCATTATACCACCAATACTCTGGGTGCGGGCGGGATCGTGATCCGCCCGAAGGGCGAGCCGCTGCCGATCGCGCCGTGGCAGGTATCGCTCAACGGCCAATATGATACCCAGGCGTTCGGCCGCGACGCTTATGTCCACGTCGACTATCAATATCTGTCGCACGACGACACGCCGCTGCCCAATGTGCCGAGCCAGGATCCGACGATCCCGCGCGCGCCGGCCTCGAACAATGTCAATTTCCGCATCGGAATGAAGTTCGACCGGCTCGACGTGTCGATCTTCGGGCAGAATGTGCTCAACCAGCACCCGGAATATGGCATCTACCGGGATTCGAAGATCACCTACAATTATCGCGCCGTCACGGTGCGGCCGGTCACCTTCGGCGTCACCGCCGCTTATCGTTACTGAGCGGCGGCGGGGAAGGGGACGATGCGGGCCTTGTTCCCGGTGGCGGCGCTGCTCGGCGCCGCCGCCACGATCGCGCCCGCCGCCCCGCTGCGGCAGGCGCGCATCGTCTCTTATGTGACGGACGAGGGAACCGATTTTTCGGTCAGCCCGTCGCCGTCCGGTGAGGCGCTGCTGATCGATCTGCAGGGCAGCCTGTGGACGCTGCCGGCGGCGGGCGGCGAGGCGCGGCGGCGCGCCCCCGATCTGTTCGAGGCGATGCACCCGAGCTGGTCGCCCGACGGGCGGCAGATTGCGGTGCAATCCTATGCCGACGGCATGTGGCATGTCTGGCTGGTGTCGGCCGACGGGCAGCAGCGGCGGCAACTGACCCACGGGCCGTTCGACGACACGTTTCCGCGCTGGTCGCCTGACGGCAAGCATATCGCTTTCCTGTCGGCGCGCGGCGGGCGGCCGGCGATCTGGCTGGCCGATCCGCGGGGCGGCGCGTTGCGCGAGATTGCGGTGGCGGGGCTTGCGATGCCGCAGGCGCTGAACTGGTCGCCCGACGGCGCCGCGCTGCTGCTGTCCGATATGGGGCGGTTGAAGCGCGTGTCGCTCGACGGCGCGGTCGCGTCGCTGGCGGCGCCGTGCGAGCAGGGCGCGGCGACCGCGCCCGCACTGTCGCCCTCCGGCAAGCGGCTCGCTTATGTCTGTGCGGGCGCGCAATATGGCCGGCTGATGCTGTCGGACGCGGGCGGCGCGGCGCGCACGATCGGCGTCGTGAACGACGTCTTTCCGACCGCGCCGGCGTGGCGCGGCGAGGATCGCCTGCTGTACAGCGGTGGCGGCAAGATCCACGCGCTCGACCTGTCGAGCGGGGCCGATGCGCTGATCCCGTTCCGCGCCACCTTCCGGCTGGAGCGCGCCGGCTATCGCCGCAAATATTATGATTTCGACGATCGTACGACGCATCCGGTGAAGGGCGTGGTTGCGCCGGCTCTGTCGCCTGACGGACGGCAGATCGTGTTCAAGGCGCTCAACGATTTGTGGCTCGTCGGGCTCGACCGCAAGCCGCGCCGGCTGACGCACGATCGCTTCTACGAAAACGACCCGGTCTGGTCGCCCGACGGGCGCACGATCGCTTATGCCAGCGACGCATCGGGGATCGCCCAGCTGTGGACGCTCGACGTGGCGAGCGGCGCCACGCGGCAGGTGAGCCATTCCGTGCATGCCAATGTCGCGCCGGCGTGGTCGCGTGACGGCGCGCGGCTCGCCTATCAGACCGAGACGGGCGAGACGCGCCTCCTGACGCTCGCCGACGGCGCGGACCGGATGCTCGTTCCCGCGCTCGATTTCCCCAGCCGGCCGAGCTGGTCGGCGGACGGGCGCACGATCGCCTTCACCGCGCTCAACCAGAGCCGCAACCGTATCCTGCTGGTCGATGTGGCGAGCGGGGCGCAGCGCTGGATCGATCCGGCGCCCAACCGCTCGATCTCGACCCGCGGTGATGACGGCCCTTATTGGTCGCCCGACGGCAAATGGCTCGCGTTCAGCATGATGAGCCGCCTCTGGGCGTTGCCGGTCGCGCCCGACGGCACCCCGACCGGCGCCGCGACCGCGCTGACCAATGAAGCGAGCGATGCGCCGAGCTGGGCCGGGGATTCGCGCACCTTGCTCTATCTCGTCAACGGCACGCTCAAACTGCTCGACCGCGAGACCCGCCGCAGCCGCATCGTGCCGTTGCAGCTCGACTGGCGCGCCGACCGCGCGACCGGCCGCGTGCTGGTGCATGCCGGGCGATTGTGGGACGGCGTGCACCCTGCGGTGCAACGCGACATGGATATCGTGATCGACGGCAACCGCATCGCGCGGATCGTGCCGCATGCGTCGCATGACGGCGTGGCGCGGGTGATCGATGCTTCGAACTTCACCGTCACCCCGGGGTTGTTCGAGATGCACAACCACCAGCAGCTCCGCTCGAAATATCTCGGCGACCGGCAGGGGCGGATGTGGCTCGCTTATGGCATCACCTCGACCCGCTCGACTGGCGATCCGGCCTATCGCGCGCTGGAGGACAAGGAATCGCTCGCGGCGGGCGCGCGGATCGGCCCGCGCCATTTCATGACCGGCGAGATGCTCGAAGGTTCGCGCCCCTTATGGTCCTTCTCGCGCCCGATCGAGGACAAGGCGCAGCTCGATCTCGAACTGTCGCGGGCGCAGGCGCTCGGCTATGACGTGATCAAGACCTATATGCGCTTCCGCTCCGACTGGCAGGCCGAGGTCGCGGTGGCGGCGCACCGGCGGATGGGGGTCTCGGTCACCTCGCATTTCGCTTATCCGGGCATCGCGCACGGGGTCGATGGGGAGGAGCATTTCGTCGGCCCGACGCGGTGGAATTACGGCTTCCCGCATCTGTTTCGCGGCAATGTCTATGACGATATCTTCCAGGGGCTGGAGACATCCGGCGTCGAGATCACCACCACCAATTTCGCCGGGCGACAGGAATTGCTCGAGCTGCCCGGCCTGCCCGGCGACGCGCGGATCGCCGCGCTCTATCCGGCGTGGGAACAGGCCTCGCTGCGCGAGTTCATGGCCTGCGCGGCGAAGACCGGGCCGTGCGACTTCTTCCTCACCCCCAATGAGGAACAATCGCGGCTCACCGCCCAGGATCTGATCCGCGTGATCCGCGGCGGGGGCAGGGTGATGATCGGATCGGACGCGCCGCTCGACAGCTTCACGATCAGCACCTTCCAGAATCTCTACACCTTGCAGAAATTCGGCCTCACCCCGTTCGAGGCGCTGCAGACCGCGACCCACGTGCCGGCCGCGGCGCAAGGCGTGGCGGACGATCTGGGCAGCATCGCGCCGGGCAAGATCGCCGATCTCGTGCTGGTCGATGGCCGCCCCGATATGGACGTGCGCGATCTGATGAAGGTGCGCGGGGTGATGAAGGGCGGGCGCTATTTTACCGTTGATGAGCTGATCGCGCCTTATGCCGGCGCGCCTGCACGTTAATCGCCCTTGTCGCCTTCGTCGGTCGCCTCGCCAGCGTCGCGGCCCAGCCCGTCGACGATCCGTTCGAGCAGATGGATCAGCAGCGGCTTGTGGAAATCCCCGACGATCTCGTCGAGGATGCGGTCATGCGCCTCGGCGTGGACGGCAAGCTTCTGCAAATAGCTTTTGCCCGCCGCGGTGAGATTGAGGTGATAGGCGCGGCGATCGACCTTCGAGCGTTCGCGCACGATGAAGCCGTGCTTCTCGAGGCTTTTGAGCGCGGGGGTCAGCGTCGATTTGTCGCGCCCGGTGGCATAGCTCAGCGCGGTCTGGTTGAGGCCGGGATTTTCGTTGATCACCGAGAGGATCGCGAAATGGCCGGGGCTGAGATCGGCCTCGCCGACGCGCTTGGCAAATGCCTGGAATGAAACTTCCTGCGCCCGGCGGAGCTGGAATCCGATATAATCTTTCAGCGGTCCCAAGGCAGTCCTGTCCTCCTTGCCTGCGCTTGCAGGCCCGTTGCGTTGCGCCATTGCGGCTCCCTGCACATGGCGACCATCGCCGCGCAGAGTATAAATGTCATTTCGCCGGCCCTCCACCCATAATAGGGGGCGGGGCAAACAAAAGGCTGCGGTCGATCTCGGCCACCCGCGCGCAGCCCAATTGCGTCATCGCGCGATCGAGCTCGTCGCGCAGCAGCTCGATCAGCGTCGCCGGCCCGCGTGCGCCGCCCAGCGCCGCCGCGGCATAGAGGAAGGCGCGCCCGAGCAGCACGAAATCGGCGCCGAGCGCGAGGCAGCGCGCGATATCCTCGCCGCTGCGCACCCCGCCGTCGACGATCAGCGGCACCGTATCGCCGATCGCGGCGCGGATCGGCGCGATCATCTCGGCCGGGGCGGGGCTGGCATCGAGCTGGCGCCCGCCGTGGTTCGACACGCCGATCGCGTCGGCACCCAGCGCGGTCGCGCGTGCCGCATCGTCGGGGCGGAGCACGCCCTTGACGATCAGTGTGCGCGGCCAGCGCCGGCGGATCCCGGCGAGCAACGCCCAGTCGAGCCGGGCGGAGCTTTGCCCCGCCATCAGTTCGGCGAGCGAGCGGGTCGAGCTGCCCGGCGGCGAATAGGGTTCGAGATTGGGGAAGCGCGGCGCACCGCCGGTCGCGGTGGCCAGCGCCCAGCGCGGGTGGCGGACGAGATCGAGCGCCATCCGCAGATCGGGGCGCAGCGGCAAGGTGAAGCGGTTGCGCAGATCGCGCAGCCTTTTGCCCGGCGCGGGGACGTCGACGGTGACGATCAGCGCGCGATAGCCGGCCGCGTCCGCGCGGCGGATCAGATCGTCGGTGATCGCGGCGTCGCGCCCGACATAGAGCTGGAACCAGCCGTTCGGCGCCGCTTCGGCGATCGGCTCCAGCGCGGTGGTGGCGGCGGTCGACAGCGCATAGCCGATCCCCGCCGCGGCGGCGGCGC